>JAYQWI020000805.1:0-6072 GCA_035871815.2 Candidatus Parabeggiatoa communis | reverse complement strand
TGACAATGCAAAAATGATGTTTGGTTTTATTAATTCAATTTGTTTTAACAATAAATCTTTATCATTTTTTGCATAAGCAGATATAAGACTTGGATTTGAACTTGAACCACCGCTAGTCTTTTTTAAATTAATTAACGAAATTCTTCTCAAAGATGAATTTAAGTGCTTCCATTTATTTATTGTTTTAAAATATGGGAAATTTTCAAGTAAGCCTGTGGCCCAGCGAGCTAAGTTATATAAATAAATATGTTTCGGCCCATTGTAAGCCAGCACTGTCATGTCTCCACCTTCCCAGTTATTAACCTCTTTACCGATAAAAAGAACTTTATACTTTTCCTGATTAAAAACATATGGTGACACAATACCATCACGGCATATGCGTGATTCGTCTATGCCACAAGTTCGATAATGTTTTTTCCACTCATCCCAAATCCACTCATCCCACATTAGAACCTCTATTATTTTTCACGCTACTGAAAGCTAAGGAAAAAATGGAATATTATTTTTTTAAAAATTTAAAATTAAATCCTTGAAATTTTATTTTTCAGGGAATATTTAATTTGTTTGAAAATTAAATAATTATATATAATTTTTATGTCAGCTTCCAAGTTTTCTGGAGTTCTCAGTAACGCTAATACCAGAGTTGAGCAACACTTTCCAAGGATGAAAATTGGTAGGGAGAACGCTTGGTTATCCATCGTTCCACCCGCCCTGAGCGACTTGGCCTAAGCCAAGTAAGGCGAAACGTTTCATTAGGATAATACCGCTCTTCAACCGCGCGGCTTGAGACAAAGGCTGCAAGGCTTAGTTAGAATTAATTTTACTGTGACCCCAGTTATTCAATTATTCCTATGAGCAATGACTTCATAACATTCTTTCCAATTGATAAAACCAGATCAAATGTCATATCAACACCGCTTGACTTGAATTTATTTTTTATTTTACTCCACACAGAATCATTGCGAATTATCTCTAATAATTCGTGACCCTTATTCTTTAAGCGCCTAGCAAGAGCGGTATTTATTAATCCGCTACCACTTTTTGATTCAAGAATGTTTGCCTCTATAAATTCTTCTTCGTTTAAGAGACGCATGTTATAGGCTACTTCTTGCTCTGAATACTCTGATAAATCTTTGGCATTTATAACTGTATTTGGAGTATCCGAATCCTCAAGACGAATAAGAATCGTTCTTATAATTTCCCAGTTTTTTTCATTAATTACTCCTTATTCTATCCTGCCTAATGCCCACTGTTGAGCGGCACTAGACAAGGATGTAAAGTGTCCGCTTCAACGACTGGTTATCCATCGTTCCACCCGACCGTAGCGACTTGGAGAAGCGTAGGTAAGGGTAAAATGTTTCATCAGGATAACGCATTAATAGGAAGTTAGCTGGATTTTCTGGTTAGAACAATTTTCTTTAATTTTTTAATGGTTAGTCAAATTTAACAACTTCTAACGGGCGATAATTTTCATCGTCATTTGATAATATCTCCTTTCCCAACCTTGCAGAAATATTAACTTCTGGAGCATTTTCCGTTAAACTAATCTGGTAAGGTTGGCACTTTAGGGCATATTTTATTTCTTCACTTATTGATGATGGTATTGAATCTAAAAGTTGTTTATACCTATCTTCATCAAAATAAAATGAAGTAGCATAGTATTCTCCACTATGTTCTATATTAACAAATATACTATATAGCCCATCTTCTATTTTAGCTATCATAGGAATACCCATTGGTATAAAATGTAAATCAGTATTTTCTGTAATACCAATCTTAGTCAAACACAAACCATAGTCAGGCTTAAAATTTAATACGTGAGGTTTTGAAAATGCTAAGGGACTTAGACATTTTTCAACCTTTTCCCATTGTCTGTCTATTTCACTAATTTTGATATCTAATATTGGTTCTGAGTGACTAATTTCAAAAACCACAAAATGTCTTCCATTACAAAGAGCATATTTTGAAGCACGGACATCAGGATGAATCGCATAACTAAATGCTTGTTCAGGATTTTTTCCGTTTAAAATATTTTCCTTAGGTGATTTAGCATCTAGTATCCATTTGTATTCTTCACCGATATGCAATATATAATCAGGTATTATATTAACTCTGTTGCTTTTAGTTCCAATATGAACAAAGGGGTGTTTTAGCGACATGCTTCTCGTAATTTTGTTTTCACCAAATGCAGAGTATCCAAGTTTTTTAAGAATAGGTACAATGATTTCTTCCCTAACAGAATCCTCTTTAAATTCAGAATCATCTAAAATAGAAAAATTAAATTCTTCAAACATAAAATTATTTGCTTTATAAAGTTATTGATGAAAGATAAACGGTTATTTTTTATAATGCCCTAAGTTAATCAGCACGTTTCATGGACGTAAATTGTCCGTTCCAACGCTTAGTTATCCTGATGGACAAACGCCCGTAACGACAGGGACTTCGTTGCGAAGGGCATCAGGATAACACCCTCTCTTCTCCCGCCGCAAGGTCGGGAGCAAGGGTTAGTTAGAACTTTTTTAACGGGGTTTAACACTACCCATATCTAAATAAAAAGTGAAAGAACCGGTTTTTTGATTCATTTTAATGTCATAAATGGTTATACCACCAAAAGCATCTGGTACGGATACACAAGGTACATGTAATTTACCAGCAAGGGAATAATTTGCTATACAATCATTAATATCTGAAATGGTTATACCACAAGAAGATGGGTTACTAATACACACTTGTTTGCCTGCCTCAAAACCATCATCATATGTTGTATCATTACTTGAAGTAGATGAGATGTCATTGTTGGAAGCTAATTGCCAAATATTGGTAACATATTCTGGATGGTCAATAAATGGATTCCTATTACCCTGCCATTTAAAAATTTTATCATTTCTTAGTCGTTCTTGCTCATTTGGTGGGTCTTGAATATGCCACTCCAATAAAGTGGCAAGTTTACCTATTTTGGTAACATTTGGCTGAGATTCATTCACATTATCTGTTATTTCTAAATCAGGTTCATTAGCTACGGTTCCCTCATAACGAACTGCCATGTAAAAAATACCTCTGGCAATATCTCCCTTAATTTCATTTGGTACTTCCCATGAATCATTATCATATTGTACCAAAGATGCTTTAGGTAAAATCTTGTTACCACCATTATCAAAGTCTAATACTCCTCTTGCAGTATTAACCGTTACTAACGATGGTCGTAAATGATGTACATCAGTATAAGCTGGCCAACCTTCTTGAGGAAAACCATGAGATTTAGGCCAAGTATGCTCCCGATTCCATTCATCTACATTACCGCCATGTTTTAATTTTGATAAAGATTGTCGACTATAAATTAAGATGACATTATTAGCATTATTTGGGTCTTCATCAGTTTCTTGCAGAATATCCCACACTTTTTTATAACTATACCTTTTATGGTTAGCTATAATGTTGTGGAGAGCTGATTTTAACGCAACACCCGTTTTATCTATTGCCTCTGTATAGTAATCAGTGGGGACATCTGCTAATAATTTTCCGGTTGAAATCCATAACAGTGACATACAAAGCATTTTACTATATTCATTCATAAAATTATTATCTCTTTGTAAAATTTGTTTTCGGCCTAACACCATTCTTGAGCCGCCGATAGAATGTTAAAAGCTAAAAAATTACAGAGAGGTTATTAACGGTGCGTTATTAAGCTTCTAATGCGGGAAGAATATTAGCTTGTTGCCATTCGTCAGAATCATGTTCGGCGTGCCATAGGTCATATTGCTTTTGTAACCCTACCCAAAGTCCTGCGGATGTATTGAAAACTTTTGCCAAACGTAATGCCATGTCAGCAGTAACTGGTGCGTGAGAATTAACAATTCTTGAAACTGTAATTCTAGACGTATTTAAATATCTCGCTAATTCTGTAACAGATAGCGACAAAGGTTCTAGATAATCATATTTTATGATTTCTCCAGGATGAGTAGGGGGTCTATTTCTTTTTCTCATAATCATTTTAAGCACCTTAAGTTTTTGTAGGCACTTTAAGAGCTATATGTGCTAATAAAATTCAAGATCTGATAGGGTTTTAAGCCTATCAGGATGGTTTTTAAAAGTGATGTTCAGTTCTTAGTGGTAATCACCATAATCTACTTCGTAAACATTTTCTTCTTTAAAGATAAATGTTACACGCCAATTGCCATTTACGCTTACCGCCCATCGGTTATCTTTTTTAGGTTCTAATTTGTGCAATTCAGAACCTGGGTATCTCATATCCGAAATATCTTCGGATTCATTTAATCTATCTAGTATCCTTTCTAATTTCTTTAAATGATCTCTATTTAATCCTTTACTTTGATCATCATAAAATAAGTCTTCTAAATGGTTGTTTAAAAAACTCTTTATCATTTTTCTAACCCCATATTTGCTATCTCCTTAAGTTAATTTTTCACAAAGTGTAAAGCATTGCTTTACACCTGTCAAGGTATTTTCTTAAGCTAGAAAAACCTAACTTCCCAAGTTGAGCGGCATTTTCCAAGGATGTCAATTGTCTGCTCGGACGCTTGGTTATCCTGAGCACGTAGGTTGGACTGACGAGAGGAAGTCCAACATTTTGGAGTTATCATCTTTGAACGTTGGAGTTCGCCAGCTCACTCCAACCTACGCGCTTGGGCCAGATTTAATTCGAGCCTGACCCCTTTTTTAGGTTGACCGTAATAATAGGACGGAATTTTGTAATCAAATCCTGACTTAACTGATCACGATCAGATATAATTTTTTCAATAAGTCTTGTTATGTTTCCTGTAGAGCCAACCGCTCCTCTTGCTCCCAATTGCATTGCTGGTAAGATTTGATTTTCATCACCTATGTGATTATAGGGTGAACATATTGTTTAAAAACTTCAATATCACCAGAATCATCTTTAAACAACTGAATTAACTATTTTTTAACCAATTATTTAATGCTTGCTGGATCGATATTTTGAGTATTTGCATGGACAGAAATATTATAAATCATCAAAGGATATTGACTTTTTAATTTCTGCAAATGGGGAATAATCTCCATACTATTAGTTCTTACCATTCCATTTCTTCACCAAAAAGATTATAAAATTTTCCATGTTCAAAATTAAATAATCGTTTGTACAGAATTTTAGCTGCTTCATCCGGGGTTTTATCCGCATCCATTGAGGCTATATCTGTTTTCAAACGACCTGGATGAATTGAACAAATCTTTAAACCTGAGTTTATGTATTCTCTGCACATACACTGAGTAAGCATATTTTGTGCTGATTTAGCTATTCGGTAAGCATAAGAACATGAAAGATCGTCAAGTTCTCCTTTTGATGTTTTGCTTATAGAACCAAAACGTGAGGAAACATTTATCACAATTCCAGATCTTTTCATAAGAGGTAATACAGATTGAGATACTCTAAGAACTCCTAAACAGTGTACATTGAAAAGGGATAAAATTTCATCTGGTGAGGTATCATTTAGCAATATACTATTGCCTCCAATCCCTGCATTATTTATCAACAAGTCTATGGTTTTGAAAGATTTTAAAGAAGCATTGATAGAATTCAGAACATTATTCTCAGTAATATCAGCTATTATTGGAAAGCAAAACTTACCACCAATTATTTTAAGAGTTTGTGCATCTTTACCCTTTCTCACAATGGGTATAACATTCCATTCATGTGAAATGAATTGATTGTATAGGGCATATCCAAAACCTCTGCTTGCTCCTGTAATAACAACTGATTTATTCATTTTTTCCTTTTTAATTTAAAAAATCTAATGCCAGATGTTGATCGGCATTTTCCAAGGACGTAAATTGGTAGCGAAAACGCCTTGTTATCCTGAGTGACAACTGCCCGTAATGACTGTGTAGTAGGGCGGTGCGTTTCATCAGGATAACACCGTTCTTGAGTCGCCGAAGGTCGGCTCCAAGACAAAATTAGAATTAATTTGACTCTGACCCCCAATTATTTTGAAAATCTATAGAATTAATTTGACTCTGACCCCAATTATTTGTGCAACGCCTTGTTATACGAGTGTTGCATGAGGTAATAATTTACCACTATAGCTGAGTAATTTA
>JAYQWI020000804.1:0-2844 GCA_035871815.2 Candidatus Parabeggiatoa communis | reverse complement strand
TAGGGAAACACTTTAGTTCATCCCTTAATGATTTTAATAAGCTCTACAAGAGAAAATCTTATGTCCACTGGTATACCCAGGAAGGCATGAGCGAGTCTGACTTTACTATGGCGCGAGATAAGGTTTTGAAATTAGGAAAGCACTACCCGATTAAAGTAGAGAATCTGGCCTAGACTCGATATCAGCAAGGATAAAGCATGATTGTAACTGATTTTAGAGAGACCAAAAATAATGTGGCTTTGAACCTCGCTTTGCGTAGGAACGAAGTTTCCATTATTTGAAAGGGCGAACATTTGTTATCGCCCGCACCGATCATCCGTTATAATCAAGATAAAGCCAAAAGGCACCTAATTTAAATGACTACCCTTCGGAATTTAGAATTATTTTGCTTTATCCTTGCTTATATAGAATTCTTGTCGTTATTCGCAGTTGCCCACCATTTCCCTCTGGTAGCAGACAAGATGATTGTTCAAATTAACCTGATTGTATCAAAAAAGCCTTCACAAAAAAGCCATACGATGTCCAAATAGAGGCATGTTCAAGGAACGACTGTTATAAGTACCCATTCATAAGTTTTTGGGTATATTGACGACAAAAACGATTGTTTTTATTCATTTTATTTTTTAAAATTTATGAACGGGTACTTAGCGTTTCCCGATTGAATAAAGTACAAAATTTATTATTACAAATTTACTGAGGGCATCTTGCAAAATAAATTTGAAAAGGCTTCGCAAAATAAATTTTGCACTCCAAAGGCTTCGCAAAATAACAATGCACTCCAAAGGCCTTCGCAAAATAAATTTTGCACTCCAAAGCCTTCGCAAAATAAATTTTGCACTCCAAAGGGCTTCGCAAAATAAATTTGTAACGTAATAAAACGTGTACTTCATTCAATCGGGAAACGCTTTAAGCGCCGAGTTTTAATAGCGAGCGTAGGTGGGTAGAGCGACAGCGAACTGATGGATGGTAAGCTAAACCCCCCTTTTTTTTTTGTGTAACAATATACGTTTTTTATAAAACGACACTGCCACCCCATTGCCCGATAAAATCACAACGGTATTTTGTTGTGATCTTCCAAAATAGCCCGTTGATTTACCGTTCAACAAACACCACAGAAGCTAATATGACTATGATTGTGGAACACCCTATTAATCTTGACGAAAACAAGCAACTTTACCTACAGCGCGTAAATTAGGAGGCCAACATGGCAACTTTATCTATTCATGGCATTGATGAAGAAATAATAACTCAACTACAACTCAAGGCCAAACTGTTTAATACGGGTATTAATGAATTCGTGGCCCAGTTGATTTATCACGGCCTCAATAACGACTATCCGCTGAGCAATTCACCTAATATTAATTCTCTATTTGGACTGATTCCATCATCAACAGATGGTTTGGCATTCCAAAAAGCTATGCGGGAAGAATAAACGATGCGTTTTGTCATATTGGATACGAATATTTGGATCGACTTGTTAGAAGGTAAACTAGAACTGACTGATCTCAAAACTCAGATTGCCCAAGGAAAGGTGGTACCCATATTAACCCAAGTGGTTTTTGCTGAAGTTTTAGGATGGCCGGAAATAGAGCCTAAAGAAGAGAATAAAATCAGAGAATATTTTGCTTCCCTTGAAATGTTAACACTCAATATGGAACACTGGGAAGAAATTATTTCATGGAGAAAGCAAGGGATTAAAAAGAAAATGCCCGATTTGCTCATTGCCGCTATTTCTAAAAAGTCAGGTTATCCCATACTAACAAGAAATGTAAATGACTTTAATCAACTGGATATAGAGGTAGAAAATCCTTGGGAAAAGGCGATCTAAAACGAGCGTAAGGTGCTTTCGCTCTTGTGAACGCCCTCTTTTTTGGGACAATATTGAGGTGTGTGGGTAGGTTTTTACCCGCTCTTCATAAATTTTAGAGTGAGGATAAATGTACCCTGAAAAGACTGAAACAAAGTACCCACTATCTCAAAACAGCGTATTAATAGCAGTGTTAAGGGCCGTGTAGATGTAGCCACCATGCAAAGTATAGAAACCGCATTGAAAATACATTTAGATTTGTAGCAAGCGTGGTGTGGGTTTCGCTCCTTTGCTCCCCACTTTTTTTCAGTGGGAGAATATGCGTTTTTTTTTAGTCGTGATTTGTATTTGTAATTTGTAGGGTGGGTAAACGGGCCGCAATGAACTTAATATAAACTAAACTGATATTTCACCGCCCGTTTGACCACCATTCCGCATTTTCAAACAGTTTTGACCGCAAAACTTTTGCGTGGAACCGAAGGTCAGCGAAGCTAAATCAGTTATCAGTGATATAGCGTCCATTTTGTGCAAGCACCGTACATAAAGTGAGCATCAAGAATCCCAACTTGCTTGGAACGGTAATTTTGCAGGTAATCTGTTTGTTCACTTAAATCTTGGTATGCCTTAGAAAAGTAAACGACCAGCTTTCCATCAGGATGTTCAGTGAGCCAAGGGCAAAGGTTGTATTCATCAATAACGGGTAAAGGTTGTTGCAGACGACCAAGAAATTGATATTGTCCATGGTATTCACCAAAATGAACGATGGTTTCGCCACGTTTAAATAACGTGTTGATATATTGGCTGATTTCATGTAAATCATAGGCTGGCCCGGCTGCTCGAAGAATGCTTAAGGGCACACAAAGGCTGAATAAAATGCCTGTGGTACTGAGTAAAAATAACCTGTATTTTATATGGGGTAATGTCGAGACTATCAATAGGATACCAAAGAGGATCAAGATGAACGCTGGCAGCGATGAAATTTGTGTTATCCAAAACGGTACACGTACTGTAGAAGCTAAATAAGGCGCTATTAATAG
>JAYQWI020000803.1:0-3583 GCA_035871815.2 Candidatus Parabeggiatoa communis | reverse complement strand
TATAAGCACTTTTTTAAGAAAATAAAGCATTTTATTGATGATCAATAGCGTTTTGATTGTCGTTGCAAATAAATTTTGCATTTGGAGAATTGATTTTGCGTTTTTCGTTCCAAGGTGTACTTTATTCAATCAGGAAACGCTATATATCGTGTCTGACAATGAATCCAATAAAAGTACGGGCAGACAAAATAGCTACCAGGAAATGATAAATGATTTAGGATAGCCCAAAATGCGGGTTTGGCCATTTTTTTTGAAATTGTGCAAACTGAGGAGCAATTGTGATAAAACGTTATCCTTTGCAAAAAAACAATCTTCACCAATAATGATGCAAGTCAAATGTGCTTATGATGTGGTGTCACGCCTTTCAGCAGAAGTTGTTAAATCAAGTAAGGAATATCAAAAAAATAAATTATCCCACAGGGCTACTCCATGCACACAAATCTTATGTCACAAACTGGAGGCGAACGCAGAGCCGCAGAGCCGCAGAGGATGAGAGAAATTAAACAAACCGGCTTGAATTGCCTTTTGGGATATTTTTGGAACTTCCTTACCTTGATGATGATTGTCAAGTACCTACGCAATGGTTAGCAGTCGCTAAAGAGATTATCGAACTTAGGAATATCCAAAAAATCAATTATCCCAAAAACACCCTTATCTCCTAAATTTGTTTGGTTCATTAGGTTAGCACATGGGATAATTATTTTTTTTGAACTCCCTTAAAACGCCCATAGTGTTTGGCGGGCCTTATTATGCCTTTTATAATAGTGCCAAGCCGCATTGGTGGAAAGAAAAGTCATTAATTAAATCAAGTCAAGCGGTTATGAGACTCAACTAGGAGAACAATTGATGTTTTTCAAAAGATTATATAAGAACTTTTTAACATGGTACTATTCCGATAGTATCCTAGCACGAGTTATTCGTTCAAGCTATCGAAAAGGGTTGCTGAAAGCATTTCACCCTCTAAAAACGTCATCGGAATTGACGTATTATCCTGCAATTAAGCTTGCAAATACTTTTATAAGTTATCAATCAAATCGTATTGATATCGAAAATATAAATAATATCAAGCTATTATCTATTCTTGGCCCTTATAGAAATTTATCTAGTTTCACCTCCGCTGTATTGGCATTACATCCGAATATTCAAGTATTAAACCACTCATATAATACGGTAATAACAGAGAAAACAAACTTTATTAAAAAAGCATCGAACACTCGTATAAATGAGTTTATTAGACGAGCTACCTTTATTTCTTCTAAGCGTACAGTCGAACTATTCGGAAATTGGATAATAGACGGTTCTATCCTAGACAGTCATGCCTTTTTTAATTATCCTGATGTGATGAATACCTACGAAAACCGTTTTGGTTCTGCACAGGTGAAGGACTCTTTTCAAGTCATGGTTTGGAAAGAAAGTGGTAGACTTACAGATTATTTAATGAGATATGAAAAGACTTTGATAAACTTGTTAGATCACTTTCCTAGAATAAAGTTCATTCTTCCTGTCCGAAATCCAATAGATTGTGCCATCTCTAATTATAAACTCAGTTATCATAAACTATTATCTTTTGAAGGCCGTTCTCTTTACGAGAGTATTCCAAGTGATTCCTTGGAAGGAATGTTAGAATACATCATATATAGCCACGTTTGGTGTTTACGTTTTGCAGAAAATTATCCGGATCGTTTTTTCGTTTTTTCTCAAACAGACGTAGACTATTCCTTATTCGCAAAGTTGGCTAAATTTCTTGAAGTTAAAAATGATGATGTTTGGATTAGAGACGGTCTAAAAATATCTAACTTCAAGGCCCATTATGCATATCACGACAATTTGATAAACACTTACATAAAACTCCTTGAAAAATACAATGTCAATTCAATTAGCAATCGCAGGTTTCTTACGGACTGGACTTTTCTTCAAAATCGAACGAAGGAGAATTTATGAAAATTCTATTTCTATTTTGTGATATGTTACGTGCGGATTTGCTCAAAACAGTTAACCCAGTCATAAAAGTGGATAAACCTATTGATGAGTGGTTTAAACGAATGGGAGGAACCTGTTTTACAAATGCGTACACACCTGCGCCGGATACGCCAAGATCAATGGCCTGTTTCTATACTGGGCTTTATCCAAAAAAAAATGGTTGTTGTCAATATGCTCAATACCCTAGATATTGGTTGAACACAAACAATCATATTTTCAGAGTACTATCCAATAATAGCTATGAAATCAGGGTATATACTCCAATTAGGGATTATATAGATGGCGTTTTTCCAGTAGATATAATTGATTGCAATGCAACACTTAACCTTAATTTTAAGGAAACCATAAAAAATTTTAAGGAAAACCAGTCAAAAAAACAGGTTTTTTTTATCACATTGCCTGATTACCATGATGCTGTGGATCTGATGGGTAGAGATGTCTTAGGAGATGAAAAAGGGCAATATCATCTCTCTAACGCATTTGATCTTCTGTTTGAAACTATCCCTATTGATTACTTTGATAAGATTATTATTTTTTCTGATCATGGTTGTCGTTTAAAGATTGATGATCAAACTGAGCTTGGCTGGTTGAACGATAATCGTGTCAAAACGGTGTTATTTGTACATGAAAAAGGAGATACCGATATCATAAAAGAAAGTCGGGTTGTTTCTATATTGGATGTATTTCCTACAGTATTAGAATGGTTAAACATTGATGTTCCTACTGATCTTGATGGTAAATCCTTGTTACACCCGCTGGATAATAGATTCATTGTAACAGAGGATGAAATTTTCCAGTTATCCGACGAGAATTATTTGGGTAGTGTTGCTAATATATGGACATTAAGAAATAACAAGTATTGTTTCACAGAAACCCTTAATAATGGGTTCAAACTTCAGAAATTTGACAATAATGGCTATATAGAATGCACTTCTGAGAGCAAATTGTTGAATGATTTCAGAAAAAAAATAGGGGAAAACGCTTGTTTTTATGAAATCAACAAAAGGAGGAACGCTGAAATCCAATCATTGGTTGCCACTAGAAAACAAACCAAAAACTTGTTTGAAGATGCAAAGTATTATGATCTAGTTGGAAATGATATAGATTCCTATTATAATTCCAATGGATACATGAGCTGTTATACTGATGGCGAGCCATTAGTCATACCAAGACAGACTCGCTTTATTAAAAGAGTTATAAAAAGAATCTTACCTGACAAAATGATGGCATTTATTATGAAATCAACATTTATGCAGTGGTATTTAAACTCAGATTCACACATTGCACGTTTTGCACGCTTTTCTTATCGAGGTTTGTTAAATCAAATCAAAAGAAGAAATACAATAAGAGAACTTAAGGAAATCTCTGAAATATTGTATCACTATGGCTGTGTGTGGTCCTTACAAAGTGCAAATGTTTTGGGCATTCAAAGAAATGGAAAGCTTCGTGCCAATGAAGATGATGTTGATATTGCGGTTTTGGCTGAGACTTGGCAGGCTAAAGTTGAAGAAGCCATTCGCCAAAAAGGGTTCAATCTATCCGTTTATTGTGGTGGCTATTATGAAGGTTCCGAAGGCGTTCATTATGTGGCGACAAAACAAGG
>JAYQWI020000802.1:0-2768 GCA_035871815.2 Candidatus Parabeggiatoa communis | reverse complement strand
ATTTCTCTCATGACACAGTCTTTCAGGTAAATTAAAGACAATAGCCGCTGACAAAACATGATATTCACGCGCCAAAGCCAGTAATGATTTACGATCCTCGCTTTTAACATTCGTCGCATCAATCACGGTGAGTTTACCCGTAGCGAGACGTTTAGCGGCAATAAAATGTAAGATTTCAAAGGCTTCTTGAGTGACAGATTGATCAGATTCATCGTCAGAAACCAAGGCGCGGCAATAATCTGATGATAATATTTCGGTAGGCTTAAAGTGTTTTTGTACAAAACTTGATTTACCGCTACCCGATGCGCCAATTAGGATGACTAATGATAATTCAGGTATTTTGACTTGCATGGAAATGAGATTTTGAAAGTGGAAATTAGAAATGGGTGTATCAATTTAAGGGTGGGCAATAACGTTGCCCACCCTACGTGACATTAAAAATCAGTGTCAATCATGATAATTGCGCTTTTTTTAACAGCCAACAGCGGGCATAAGTTGTCTGAAAGCTCAAGTCAGGTGGTGGTGACTATAGCGTTTCCCAATTGAATGAACCGAAGGGAAGCTACGCTAAGTACAAATTATTTGAGTGAAAAATTTATTTTGCGGCCGGATTTTAGTGAAAAATTTATTTTGCGGTTCTATTTTCTTAATATAACTGTACGTCATGAGATCGGGAAACGCTATAAATACCAAAAATTTTCAAGTGGGCAAAAGTGCAAATTATAATGGTGGACAGTATATATCAGATAAATCACGGCTTTCTATGGCACAAATCACAACTGACTTGTTGGCCTTTTTTCAAAATCACTCTTTTGCCCTCTACCTTGAATGTGCGTGTTGCGGCCATTTTCGATAACGGGGTGCCTTCTAATTGTTTCCCATGACAGGCTTTACAACTGTCTGCCTTAGTCTGATAAAAATAATCATGCCGGTTTGTCCAACGCGAATCGTTGATATTATGTAAACCATGAGGGCCTTTCAACGTCATCTCTAAGCTACCCGGTGCATGGCAGGTGTCGCACTCGATAATCGTACCAGTATGCCCTTGTAATTGGAGAGCCGTTAAATTGTCGTTGGCAGAGGTATCTGCATTCGGCCAAATGGCATGAGTGCTACCATGACAGCCTTCACAAGCTATATCTTTATGGCCATGACTGTTGTGGAACAACGTATTTTCGTTTTCTGCAAAACGCTTGTTCTCAGCGAGTAGCGGAGAAGCTGAATCATCGCCAGTTCGATAAGTCTGCACTAACCGAATACTGTCTTCGTGAAAAACGAGCCCTTCTCCTTTCAAATGATCGAGCGCATCTCCAGTATGACAGGATTGACAACGGGGCAAATCAAGCCAAGGGCGACGTGGCTTGCCATCATGGCTGCCATCAAGACTACCGCCTTTTTGTAAGGGGAATTTTCCACCAACTGCCAGTAATCCACCGTGACAGGCCGTACACGTTAAACCCGCCGATTTCATCGCACCACGTTGACATTGCGTCGTCTTGCCGGGATGGCAGTTATAACAACTTTTTTCTACCTCCACGGTGTTACCGCTTGGAATAACGGGATTGCCTTTCGCATCGCGCAGTTCACCATGAAAAAGGTGCATCACTTGGGAGAAGCTTGACTTGCCCAGTTGTTCACCTTGTGGCCCTTTTTTCTCTAAATCCAGTGCTGGTGAATAATGGCAACCGGCACACAGTACCGGCGTATTGTTTTGTAATTGCGTATCATGCTGTTTATCGTGCAATATTAAAATGTTGCGCTTAGTTTGCACTTCTAAATCAGCATCGCTTGCCCAAACCACATCCGCATCATTCGCAGCCATTTTCCCACTGGCATGACAAGTGTCGCAACTGACTTCTGTGGAAACGGGTACCACAACATCGGTTGCACCTAAGTGCTCTCCCGTTTTTTTATCATAAGCACTGATCCGTAACGTGCTATAAGGATTCACTTGCCCCATATCATCTGTTGGTACAATAGGAATCCCTTTAGCACTAAACCAGTCTTGTTGACTATTATAGTGTAACGGTTGTTCACCTGGCTGATCGGGATGATCCGCTGGCATATATAAACCCGTTAAACTCTCTCCGGGTGGCAATTTTACTCCAAATAAGCCTTCGGCATATTGCCAAAAATCCGTTTTAGCCAAGCTACTTGAATTGATAGAACCATTGCGATCAGTTACGGCTGAATAACGCACTTCGACTTCATCCGCATCCAGTAATTCAGGTTCGCCATTGCTTTCTTGTCCCACCACTTGTGCATGCACAGCATTAGACGGTGGCAAAATGGCAAAAACAGAAAAGTCACCATCCATGCAGTGCAAACCCAAATTGCTAAAAGCGAGTACCCGCACTTTTTGAGGCAAACCAACGCTGAAACTCAAGAAATTCAAACCATTACGGCCACCGATCCAATTCTTATCATTAAGCGGATCATCAGTGTTAACTTGTGTCACGATTTGATAAAGCGGATAGTTCCCAGGGGCCAAGCTTTTCCCATCAACCGAAAACAAGGGGTATTCACCTTCAAAGGTTTCATTTGCCCTAAATGGGCTGGGAGTTTCTGTTAAAGCAATGCCTTGAGCATTTTGAGTTAAAAACGACAATTTGCCATTTATGATTGTAGCCAGGTACATATCACCCGATTCAGGACTATCAAATCGAAGCTCTACAATAATTTTATTATTACCTTGTAACACAGGTTGAGGAGTATATAATTCATTACTCCAAGCTGACAGGCTGACTGTCAGTAAGCAGATTGCTAAT
>JAYQWI020000801.1:0-5267 GCA_035871815.2 Candidatus Parabeggiatoa communis | reverse complement strand
TATTTGACCGAGACTTGACTACGATCTCATCCCTTCTTAAAACCAACGACAAAAAGCAACTACAAAAAGCAACTACAAAAAGCAACTACAAAAAGCAACTACAAGGATTGTTTATAAGAAAGGATTAAACCTAGACTTCACCACCATCTCATCCTTTATTATAGACAATCCTTGTAGTATCACCTTACTACCTATCAGTTTTCGTAGAGACGCGATGCTTCGCGTCTCTGTTTCGACGCGATGCTTCGCGTCTCTGTTTCGACGCGATCCTCGCTAGAGACGCACGGCCGTGCGTCTCTACATATTAAAAAGATGTGATCATTGATATGATCTAATTCGTTGACTGAATTTTCGATAAAGCCACAGCGCACGGTAAAGATTATAGCTCAAGATGATAAATGAAATCATAAACAGAATACTGGCCGCTTGACTTAAAGCTGATGGCCAGAGTACGGCCGCGATAGTCAATCCAAGAGCCATCAAATAAACCCAAAACTGACGACGGGCATACCGATCAGGTATAATTTGCTTCATATTTGGGATTTGCCTCACATTGACGACAGTTAGAATGTTCAGTTGTTGATTTTGGAGATTAAGCCAAACCAAAAACGGGACAATCTTATACAACATGCCTTGGATAACGGATGAGACAAAGCCGACGAAAAATAAGACACCTAACAATATCGGATAAAAGGGTTGAGTGGCCAATTCAGGCCATAAAACGCCGCTAAGCCATAAAACAACGCTCAATAACAATCCGATCATACCCACTCGCCAATAATTCAGTGTGACATCGGGCAGTCTTCGTAAACGACGAACTTGCAAATGGAGCGTTGCCAGAGCAAATAAGCTCAGTCCAACGCCTATCAAACCGCTGAACAAAAGCGGCACGAAAGAAGGGAGTTGATCGAGAGCCGCTAGGATATCAAGTGCAGTCCAAAGTAATAAAATGATAAAGATTAAAGGAATCAATCGGCGTGTGAGAGAGGGCGGATAGTGTGGTGTAATTTGAAACATAGGCACGACTTGATAAGCAATCCCCATAACCAATAACCCGATCCAACCTATTCCCCCCCACGTTAAATGGATATCGGTCAATACGGTTGGCATCGGTAATCCGATCCCATAACCAAATAACATGGCTAACCCTACACCCAATACGGCCGTCACTGCTAAGGCGCTCACAGCTAAACGCATTGCGGTAATGATGGGGCTACGCCCTTTAACTCGTACCAAACAATACCCAATCACACTGATAAAACCGATAAAACTGAATCCTAACAAAATAATCGCACTTTGCATCAAAAAGGCTGAACCACTGATCAGGCCGACAGTTAAACTCAAAGTACCAAGAGTCAGTAAAATATGCAGTACAGTGCTAACCCAAATCGGGTGGGGCACAGGTGTCGCCGCGAGAACCGGCATTAATTGCAACATAGCCCCAAACATCACCATAGTGATAAAACCTAATGTTAATAGATGAGTCAGTGCTAAGGTGTGTGAATCCCAACGGTTAGTCAGCAATAACGGGCCGTCGTAAAACAATAAGCCAGCAGCTAATAGGCCAAATAAAGGGGCCGTCAAGAAAAAACGTAAAGGAACAGATAAAGGCGGTGTTTGTTCTAAGGTAAGAGCGGCGGTATTCACAGTTATCACTTCCAAGCAAAAGTTTACGCCCAAAGGGCAAAGAAATCAGTTCGTCGCGAAATCAAACATGGGGCTAAAGCTAATGGGTTACATAAGACCCCCATTTTTGGTTTATTGTTTATCAGAATTCAAAAAGGGGCAATCCATTGGGATTGCCATTTTCGGGATAAATGAAGGGCGTTTTATTTTACAGCCTATTTTTATTCCATTTAAAATCAGGGATGGTGGGCAAACGGGCCTTGATATTGTGGTATTTTTTGAACTCTGACTGCCCGCTTTCCCACCCTGCAAAATTTTTACGGTTAAACCATTAACCATTAACCATTAACCAAATTACGAACTTTTGCTTCAGCTTCGGCATCTGTACTGCGCCAAATATAAATTTCAACCGGCACCTCTTCTCCCAATTGCGTCAGCCAAGCATAGCCTTCTTGTGTCAAAATAGGATAAAGGGGATAAGGTGCCATACGGTGCAAAACATGCAAATATTCACCGCTGTGCAAATCAGGCAGAGCGGCTAAAATCCGCTCCATTGGCTCACAAGGTTCTAATTGACTCACATCTAAAACGCGCATTGGCTTCACACACTATTCCCATCAAGCATACGGTTAAGAATAGACGACACCTCCTCGCCTAGCATTTGATCACTCATTGGATAAAGTATTTGCTCCTCTTTAGCATTGTGCTGCTGCATCAACATCAACAACGTTTCTGACAAACCCAAATATTGCTCACCATCTCGCTGTGTCAGGCTGTTTTGCATATCGGCAAAAACTTGGCGCATTTGTTGATGTTCCATACGCATCACTTGAGTCGGGCCGGCAGGCCCAATATGTTCCTCAACGCCAGGAAACAAAACCTCTTCTTCTCTTGTAAAATGCCGTTCCATAGCGAGGCGAAAATCGCTAAACTCAATGTCAGCGGCTTCCCATTGTGTTTTAGCAACACTCTCCTCAGTTTGTACAAATATTTTGTCACAACGCGAGTGTTGCTCGCTAAGCGTCTCAGTAATGGTTTTCATTAATTTTCCTCAACTGTTTATCCAATTTGTATAATATAGGTGGCCACAGTGTCGCGCATTGATTAAAATCAAAAAAGGCGTTACAGGCCGTGCAATAGTTCATAAGTTCAAAAAAAGTCAGGATGAACTTTGCGAACTCTCAAAAAGTGATGTCAATGTAGAATGAGCAAACGCTCATCATTAAACACCCGTTTACGGATTTAAACCCTCTCGTTTTGACGGGTTGATATCAAACAATTCTTTATGAACATCTAAATGTTTAGCGCCAAAAAATATACCCCCCAATTGAGCAACGTTGCCCTTTTGAAAATAATAGAGTTGTCCGAAAATAAGGCTTTTGTGAATATAATTGATTGTTTTTATTCGGCTAAAAGTTATTTACGGACAAGTCTAATGACAAACTAACAAATTATGAATAAGCTCGTCATGATTTTCTATTTTTGAACAGACTTTGATTTAGAACTCACCCATTTCAATTAATCGAAAATCAAAAATCAGCTATGCGGGATTACTCAATATGCAATCTCAACCCTATTCTCATCATCCAAGCATTGACAAAGAATTGCGTCAACTTTACTTATTTGCCAACCTCAGCGCTCAAGAATTAGCACAAATCAAACAGGGTATACGCCAGATTGAGCTTCAAGAAGGTGAATACCTCTTTAAACAGGAGCAACAAGCAGAACATTTTTTTATGCTCAAAAAAGGCCATATCAAACTCCTTCGATTCTCTCTTGATGGCGGGGAAAAAGTATTTGAAGTCATCTCACCCGGTCAAACTTTTGCAGAAGCCATCATGTTTATGCCCAACTCCATTTATCCCGTCACGGCCCAAGCTATCAACAACAGTTTGCTATTAGGCTTTGAAAACAAAGCATTAATAGAAATTCTAAAAGACTCTAGTGAGGCTTGTTTTCAGCTCATGTTTCACATGAGCAAGCGTCTGCGTATGTGGATAAACGAAATTGATCACCTCACCCTGCAAAATGCGACTTACCGTCTTATCAATTACCTGCTTTACCAGATACCTGAAGAGCATAACAATACTTACGAGATCAAGTTTCCTATTCCTAAAAATGTCATTGCTTCCCGCTTATCCATGACACCCGAAACATTCTCTCGTATTTTACAATGTCTAAATAAAAAAGGTTTAATAAAAGTTAAAGGTAAGATTATTCAGATTCCTAATATTGATAGATTACGTTTACAGTCAGTTGATATTGACGATGTCACAGCCAGTTCAAAACTCAAATGTCAATGATAAAGGGCAACCCCCCCCTTACCACCTTGGGATTTTCATTTTTTTAGTAGAGACGCACGGCCGTAGAGACGCACGGCCGTGCGTCTCTACTCAATGCGACTTTGCGGCTTTGCGTGAAAAAAAAATATTAAGAGCAATAATCTTATCATTCAGACAGACTTGGTGTAAAATTAAACTCGTTTAATAAAATCCGCTTATCAATTCGTTTTTTAATTCGCAATTCATGATTCACAATACGAACACGGCCCTTCCAAAATCGGTTATCGAATTATAAAAGAATTATCCATACTATAGGAGCAACCTGATGAAATTGAAAAATGTTTGTTTTGTAATACTGCTGACTGTTTATTACAACAGCGCCTATGCAGGAGAAGTACGGTTGATTGAACTCAAAGATGGTAGCGTCATTTCGGGAGAAATCATCTCGTTTAGTCATGGCATTTATACCCTCAAATCAAGTAGCCTGGGCATTTTGACAATTGAAGATGCCAAAATTCGAAGCATCGATTCCAAATCAAATCATCCCACAACGGAGGCCCGAGTTAATCCATCATTGGCTTCATCGATTCTCGACTTAGATGGACTACAAGACTGGATAGGAGAGAGTTCTGATGTGGTTAATTCACCCTTAACGCTGTCAAATACCAGCATACAAGGGCTTATCGGCTCAATGATGAGTAATCCAGATATCATGAATGTGATCTTGTCATTACAAAATGATCCCGACTTCCAAAGCGCTTTGCAAGAACCCGATGTCATGAAAGCAATCTCATCCGGCAATCTGGATGCCCTTATTAGTAACCCAACGTTTATGAAACTGCTGGAACATCCACAGGTTCAAGAATTGTCGAAACATCACTAAATTTCTGATAGTCACTTGTATAACGACTTAAGGAAGTTCCAAAAAAATAAATCCCAAAAGGCAATTCAAGCCGGTTTGTTTAATTTCTCTCATTCTCTGCGGCTCTGCGGCTCTGCGTGAGCCGACAGTTTGTGACAAATAATTTGTGTGCATAGCCCTGCGGGATAATTTATTTTTTTGATATTCCTAAGGAATATCCAAAAAATTAATATACCAACAATGGGGCAACCACAAGGGATTGCCCCTACATGCCACCCTCATGGTAAATTTTATTTAATTTATTGATTTTAAATAGTTTATTCGTTTTTATTCGTTTATTACGACCGCTTGTACTGTTATTCGTTCATTTCCTAATCCCTTGTACTGATTAGTATTTTATCAAAACGGCCTTTTAACATGACTTCAAACCAAACCCTTAAGCATTACCCCCTCTCATCTCCTCAACTTGATATTTGGTTCGACCAAATCCTGCACCC
>JAYQWI020000800.1:0-5394 GCA_035871815.2 Candidatus Parabeggiatoa communis | reverse complement strand
TATTTTATGCTGGCTGTTTTCTGCTACTGTCATGGCTAATGAGGCGGCTTCCCAAGAGAAAAAAGATTTAGCGACAACATTAAAAGAACTCATTTCACCTGGCAGTGGCTAGTTGTATTGCAAAAGGGCGAACACGCAAGGGCACCTACTCGGCCTCTTGCGTCTTTAACGTTTATTTTCTTTCAAGAGCGAAAATGGGTATATTATTAACAATTTGCAATTAACAATGGGTGACAATCATGAGTACAGCTAATTACTGGGATAAACGAATGAGTTTCTCCAATTGAGGCATAAGGCTCGTCAGTCTCATGATTAAAATTCGTTTATAGGCCAGTAAACACAACATAAGTGACAACAATGAATAACCTGTATCCCTTGAAAAAATATTACGCACGATTAATCATATTAAGCTGTTTTATCCCTGATATAGCAGCCGCAACTTATGATTGTTGCGAACAACATTTTGGTATTTGTGGAGATCAATGCTGCGATAATACCGCCATTCCAAAACAGTGTGGCGATTTTCAGATTATCAAATTACCGCCCCCAGCTTCACCGACAGTACAAACACAATCTGAAAATGATCCCCTCACACCGCCACCAAAATGGTTATATGTTTGGACTAATCCCCATAGTGGTATGCGCCATCTCTCCAGTACTTTTCCCCCTTGGTATAGAAATGCTCATTATCCCGATCATTATCCGCGTGTTTTAGTTTATGACGAATACAACCGTCTGATTGATGATACTGGTAAAGCATTGACTGCAGCAGACGCGCAAAAACGCTTGCAACAAGCACAATCAAATCAACAACAACAACTAGCCTATCAACAAAGCTTGAAAAAAGAAGCTGAAATACAAGAAAAGCAGACACGCCTTGATAAATGGCTTCACGAATGGACTAAGACGGAAAAAGTCACTGAAGAAATGACTCAGTTGTTAGATGAATTGGCAAAGTTGGAAAAAGTCACTATGGCAATGACGGAAGATCAAGTTAAGCAGGCTTGGGGAAAGCCTCAAAAAAGCACTGAAGTTATTGATAAAGGCCAATTTCAAAAAATCTTAACTTATCCGAGCAAGCAAATTATCTTCATTAATGGGCGCGTTAAAGGGATAAAGAAATTTTGAGCACTCCCTATAAAAATCACAGACAGTGTCATAGATTTTTATAAAAAGAATTTAAAAAGGGCGAACACGCAAGGGTTGCCCCTACATTACGCTCGTAGGGGCGATCCTATGTGTTCGCCCGTTCGCCCTTCAGATGACATTATTTTTATGAACATTTATAGCAAGCACCATGCACATTCATCTTTCCAATTCCGGCTAACGCTGATTAGCCTTTTCTGCAAACTCCCCGCTCGATTCAACTTCCAACACCTTCCGCAGATAGCCAATCTCTTCATCGCCTTGAACGATTATCCTCAGGCGCGATTTTGGCAGCGATCAACTCAATACGCGCCTGTAAAGAAGCTGGCGTTTTTTTGAAAGCATCTGATTGCAACAGATCATTCAACACCGCCTTAGCCTTTTCAAAATAATTGAAAGATTGAGGCGCATTAGAGAAAGTAGAAACCGCCACAAATCGCGTTTCCACACTGATTGGCGCACCACGCATCTTTTCACGATCATGTACCGGTTTCAGCATCTCCAAAGCCTTATCGATCTGCCCCAAACCCTTTTCAACGTAACTGCTCTTATTCCAAGACATCCAAGCATCTCGCCCCATCAGCGCGTTGCAAGCGCCCAGATAAGCTAAGAACAAAGGTTGATTGGGATAAGCCATCGACATAATCTTAAATTCATTCAGTGCCAGCGCAGTGACAGAATCATCCCCAGCAAGACTGCGTTCAAATACCGCCTGTGCATGAATAAACAATGTTTCAGATGCTTTATTCGCCATCACGGCATGGCTAAACAAAGCTATGATAAGGAGACTCATAAAAAGTGAGCGTTTAATTGTCATAAAAACCTCTAAGTAAATTGATAAAGAAGTGCATAGCTTAACGATATTGACGAAAAATGAGAAAACAGAATGTGACAAAACGTCAAAACAGGAGATAAAATGCGTTATTGAATGATAGAACACATTAGAAGAATAGGAACAAGCGAGTGAGTGAGGGGAAAATCACCTGCTTGCCCACCTACAAGAACACCATCTCAATTAGAAGGTTCCCCCAGTGAAATCGTGAAATTTTCGAGTTGTTGTTCTAACTGAAGTACTTCATAACCCACTTTAGCCCACCCCATTTCCAAATCATTGTTTTTGTCACCTACCATTTTCTCCACATCAGAGCAGGCTACCTGTTCAGAATCTTGGGGAGGTGAAGGGGGAATATTTGATCTGGGTTGTTTTAAAAGAGGAATACTATTCTGATTATCCGTGCTTACCGCTGGAGCTTGTTGCTCCTTCTTTTGGAGGGAAATCGTGTTCGTGTTTGTAGGAGCCAACTGTTGAATAGTGCGAAAACTTCTTATTATTGTTCCAGATTGTTCTTTTTGAACCTTGTAGTCGGAGGCATTTGGGGATTTGTTAACGCTATTATTGTCAACTGTACCAGGCGAGACAGGTTTACTCTTCTGAACGGTTTCGCTTTCTGAGCTTTTCTCGTCTTTTGAAATAACCGCCTTATCTGTGCTTGTCTTTTTTTGAACAGCCGCCTCAGAAGGCGAAGTTGCCGGTGCTTGTTCTGAAACAGATGGCGCAGAAGAAGGTGTTGATGAGGCTTCTGGATCAAGCGTATCAGTTGTTGACGGTAGCGACTGTTTTGGAATGGTTTGAGTAGAATCTGGTATTTTCTGTATGGATTTTGGAACAAGCGTCTCATGTGAACTTATCAGCATAGATAAAACAAAACTCACAAACCCGATCACGATTATAACGCCAATCCAGCTTAAAAATAACACTGTTTTTTTCATGGTTTTAGACCTCTATCACTTTTCAATTCAATCGGAATATGCTTTATAAAAACCATTAACAAAGCTTCAAGCTTCCGATATGAAAGTTATTGACTGACATTCCATTCACTGTGTTCAATTTTTTTTATCCATTGTATGATATCCCTTTCATTCTTGATCATTTTAGCCAAGTTATCACAAAATTGAGGAAATTGAATAGTTTGACTTAATGTTAAAATCGTTTTTTGACGCATCAAAGTCGCTTGGGCAAATTCTTGATAATTTTGTCCATTAATCCCCAATGTATGCAAAAATAACCTAATATAGTTTGAATGAAGCCGAAGTTTATCTTCAAGCGTATCTTGAAGCTTATCGAATTTATTCCAACTCTCTTGTTGATCATGGAGACTGGGTATAATGCTTTCATAACCGGCCATGGAAAGCTGCATCATTTGTTGTTCCAAATTATCATGAGTGTCTTCCAACTGAGTTTGGGTTTGATCCAATGAATTTTTATAGCCTTGTTTTTTGAGTTTAATTTGATGAATCTGAAGTTTAATTTGATGAATCTGATATTGCGTTTCCTGTTTCAATCCCTTGAGGATATCAAATTGTTCTTGATATGCATTCATAATCCATAAGTTCATCGCAGCAACTTCATTGTAGGTTTGTGCAATAAGCATTAATTCATTCGCAACTTGCTCAATAAAAGCATCCGTTTCAGGTATTTGTTGCATTTTAGCCTGTAAGTCTTTTAAAGCCTGTACATTTTTGCTGATTTTCGCATAAGCTTCTTCCGTGCCAAGCTCTAAAAACAGGTGACTGGCTACCAATAATTTCTCTTTGATAACGTTATACACCGTCGCTGGTAAGGGATGAGAAATCTTGATCTTAAAACCTTTATCAGTGGTACGTCCATCTGATTTAAAATCCACCCGAATAGAAGCGCCTTTTACCGTGAATTGTTTCTTCATTTCACCACTGTACTTACCGATCTCTTTATTCTGACTATCGTAAAGCGTTAAATAATCGCAACACCTTGTTGTCACAACATCAGATTGACAGCATTTTTCAATTTTGCCAATAATGCTCACTTCCAACTCATTAGCCCCAGGAATGCTGAGTACCTTACTTTTATTGAGATTATTGGGATACTGTTCCTTTGGGGGATCCGCATATTGCCCAATAGCATACAAAGTAGGTGATTGTGCATTAGCAGGTATGGCAATCACAGTAGAAATCAGGCCCATTAAGATAAGCCCTTGAATTTGAATAAAAGAGGATAATGCCATCATCATTCACCGCTTATTTAATTTAAATTAAACAATCAATTAGCTCGACAATGTCACATGAGTAGGTAAGGCTTCGCCATAACACACCCAATACCTCAAAATACATGATATCGAAAATGTGACATTGTCAAAGTATATGTTTTTTTATAGACTCAACTCAAGTCATAAGCGATTTATAAATTGAACATTAGCAATCAGTCATTGGTGATTGAATAGCCTGCCATACGCTGGGGTTTGCCATATATCAAAGATTTTCCCCAACATTCGGCCGCATTAAAATTAAATGCCGCTGCGCGGATAACTGCGGTATTTCTAAGGGTAAACATTCTAAATGCAGCGGCAAACCAGCCAACTGTGCTATCTCAGTCTCAGGATAAACCCCTTTCATAGCCAATAGACACCCCTCTGCTGTCACAAACGGCAGCGTTTGCGTATAAAAACGCGACAAACTGGTATAAGCTCTTGAAATCACCGTATTAAATTTTTCTTTAGGCTGAAAGGCCTCAATGCGCGTACACACGGCCTCAACATTTTGAATTTTTAAATCTATGATCGCCTGTTGAACAAAACGTATTTTTTTAGCACTACTGTCCAAAAGAACACAGTGCCAATCAGGCCGCGCAATGGCTAACACCAAGCCAGGCAAACCGGCCCCAGTGCCCACATCTAAAATGCGTGTACCACAAATATAAGGCAAAACAGCTAAACAATCATCAATATGTTTCGTTCTCATTTGTACAACATCACGCACCGCAGTCAAGTTATACACCCGATTCCATGTTGCCAGCAAATCAAGATAATTTAATAATAGCCTCTGAGAGGATTGAGGCAGATTAGTCATTTCCATTTTTCGATTAAATAACAAATACTGAATATAACGGATGAAAGTTAATATAGATTTTCAAAAAAATCATTTCAATCTGTGAGGCTTTTTTAATCTCACGTCGCTTCGAGCATCGAATAATACTTAGCGCCTTTGCGTGAGATTGGTTTTAGATCGTTCCCGCCTTTGGCGTAATTATCGGAATATCTATAGTGTAATTTTGACCAAAATCAATCGCATGTTGTTTGCTGCCATAAAAAAAGCCTCTTAGTGATTGTCACCTTGAGGCTTTTTTTTATAATTGTCTGAACCCGTTTATGATTCAGACAAGCTTTTTGTAAGCAAAAAATTTATTGTCTATTCAATAGATTGACAAATCCCTGA
>JAYQWI020000799.1:0-1917 GCA_035871815.2 Candidatus Parabeggiatoa communis | reverse complement strand
TGAGGTGTATTTTGGACATCAGTTTGGTTTGAAAGCTTTTAGTGAGGGCAACCCTACGGATTGTTCCTACATGACATTGGCTTTTGGGAATGATGGTAGTTGTTTGTTTAGATATCAATGATAATGTTGTTCCCAAAAGTGTCCAATGCGATTTAACATACGATTAAAACACATCGCGGTGTACCTGTTGATTAAGTGCATTATGTTGGGTAAATCTTGTGGTTTTTGGGGTGCCAGCATTTTGTTGCCGTGGTTTGACATTGATAGGTAAAGTTAGCTTGGAGATTTCTAGGTTTGCGGCTCATTTTGGTATGGACATCATCAGATGAAATGTGCAAAAAAAAACCGCTCACAACTCCTGAAGAGTCATTAGCGGTTTTTAAAGAAGCTGCCAAGTATTGGAAGCACTGACAAACAGTGAGTTTACTACATTTCTGCATTACAAAAAATGCTGAGCTGTAGCGCACCCACTATTGAGGAGTACTTGACTAGGCGGTAAAAAGTTGTAGACTCGCCCCGCCACATGCTAAAGCGGCTCAAAGTCCAAGTCCATTACGGATCTATAGAGGAGTTGCCGACCAGCATCCTTTAATCTTCCCACCGCTGTAAGTTCCCAACAGTTTTCCTTCGTTATCTTTCATCATCCAAAGAACAGGTGGACTCACGAAGTTATCGGTTGCTATTGCTTTGCAATCATCGTCTTGAATTTCCCATGTTCCATAATTAGGGAAAGCGCTAACACTCCATGTAGCGTCATCGCGAAAAGTAAGCACTTGTGGAGGACTGTCTATACCATCACAATTATGGTCCATGGAAAGAGTCCAGTCTCCTTCCAATTCCAGCGTCTTGGAACATGATGTTTTTTTTGGCAGACAGACAGCAACAGCAATGCCTTCGACATCATTAAAAGATGAGGTAGGAATATCCACACTCTCTCCAAGAGAGCAAGTTTCTACATCAAAAGCTTGGAATTGAAGAATTTTTTCCTCGCCATGAATGCCTAGCAACAAACTACCGTCGGGGAGTGTTTCTATGGCTTCTGTTTCACCCGGTAGGTTGCTACATGCCAAATCAGTTTCTTTCGTGGCATGTTCATAAATCCACAAGTTAGTGTCTTGCGAAGCATAGATATGTGTACCCGCGTTATTCCACGTCAAATCTTCCACCTTCGCAGAATTACCTAATTCTAATGTGCCTTTTGGCCCACTTTGGGGATCGTCGATTGAAATGAGTCCGTCGCCTTTTGCCCAAGCCCACAATGTACCATCAGGATGGAAAGTGAGGCCTTCGATTTCAGTAAAGCCTGTGCTACCCAAATCGGTTAATGCACCGGTTTTAGTATCTACGGTGTAGAGATGGCCGGGGTTTCCAACATCCCCATCATCCCCAGATGCCGCGTAAAGTACATCGGTACTAGGGTCTGCATCAAGGGCTTCAATGTCATAGCCAGGCGAGCCTTTACCAAGTGGATTGACTGCGAAGTCGACAGGATTGACAGTGAACAACTGGCTGTTGTTGAGTCCTTCGTCATTGACAGCGTAGATTTGGCATTCGGCTGAAGAATCGCCGTCTGCTTGGCTTGCCATGGGTACTGTGGCTAACCCTAACGCAACTGCAATGCCTATCGTGAGTTTTTTGTGTTGCATTTTTTAATCCTCAGATTAAGGATGATGTGTTTTCCTTTGTTTTTTAAATCACAGAACAAAAGACCAGAAGAATAATCACAAAAAGCTAATAAAAAATTATAAATACAAATAAATCAAACAAAATGGTTTGCCAAATATAAATTTTATACTACACATAGAGCAAAACGAATGCCACAAATTGATAAAATCCATTTAAATTATTGAATTTATTCGTATTTAAAAATATTATCATTGATAACGCTTGATAACAACAGTCTAAAATTTAGACGAT
>JAYQWI020000798.1:0-2795 GCA_035871815.2 Candidatus Parabeggiatoa communis | reverse complement strand
GCGAAGCTATAGCTGACAGAAAATCGGGAAACGCTATATCGCGTAGAGGAATGGTGGGCTGCTATGCCTCATTACCCAAAATCGTAAACAAAAACGGGTAACTGATTGGCACAAAGCATTTGGTTGAGCATCGGTTCAATTTTTGACCATTTTCCACCTGCTAATCCACAGCCAATTCTCGGCATATGAATCGAAGCATTGAGAACACTTGCTTTTTGGTAAACCTGATGCAAACACTGTTCAAGGGCTTCATATCGAATAGGGGGCCCTTGAGGCCCTGTTTTGATTCCCTGTTGTCCAATCATATTCGCAACCCAAATATCGGATGTCACTTGAATGAGTTGCACGGCCCCTAATTCAAAATCATTATTGGCCCGTTCTTTATGCCATTGTTTATAGGCCTGTTCAGGTTCCGGCCACCGTTTTGAAATCGCTAAAACAAACCCTTTTCCCCATCTGCCCAGATCATTGCAAATATGAGCAATCATTTTATTCCCTTTTGCTTGTGGAGAGGTAGCATCTCCTTTCAAGTAACTGATTTCATTCATTAAAAGTTTACTATCCGTGTTTGAGATTTTAATGGGGCAGGCAACAAAAACACGTTACCCACATAAAAGTTAAAAAAAGCAAAAGCGCAAATTATGACGATGCTAACGAAGTCTAGTGATAACTGATAACTGATAACTGATAACTGATAACTGATAACTGATAACTGATTACCCTAGCCAATGCCTTCATTTAGCCTATCCACATAGCGCGCATACATATATAAACGCCCCCGCTTACGTCCTGTCACTTCTTTGACTATCTCTAACCTTATCAAATGTTCAAATGCCGTTGTCACTGTTGGCACGCTTAAACCACTTTCTTCAGCCGCTTTCGCAATTGAGATAATCGGTTTGTGTTGTAAAATCTGATGAACGCGCAGTACCGAACCGGTTTGTTTTCCCAGTGTTTTGAGTTGATTTCTATCATTTTCAAAAAGAGAGAGTAGTTTTTGAGTGGTTTCAACCACCTCAGTTGAGGTTTCTTTCACGCCTGTAATAAAAAAATGTAGCCATTTTTCCCAATCTCCTTCTGTTCTGACTAGCTGTAATAGATCATAATACGCTTGACGGTGTGTTTTAAAATAAAGACTTAAATACAGTATGGGTTGTTTCAAAGCGCCTACGGCGCACAATAGCAAGGTGATGAGTAATCTACCTAAACGCCCATTGCCGTCAAGGAAAGGATGAATCGTTTCAAATTGAACATGAGATAAGGCCGCTTTGATCAGCAAAGGCGTTTTTTCAGGTTGATCGTGAAAAAATTTTTCTAAGTCTCCCATACAAGTCATGACATATTCTGGAGGGGGGGGTACAAATAACGCATTACCTGGACGACTCCCGCCAATCCAATTTTGTGTTTTCCTAAATTCACCCGGGGTTTGAGAACTGCCGCGCCCTTTTTTTAATAATTGTGCATGGATTTCTTTAATCAAGCGGAGTGATAATGGAAAACCTTCATTCAGTCTTTTGATGCCATAGTTAATCGCTGCGACATAATTAGAAACTTCGATGACATCATCAATCGGAACACCTGGGGCTTCTTCGTTCTCAAATAAGAGTAAATCAGAAAGTGTCGATTGTGTGCCTTCAATTTGAGAGGACAACACTGCTTCTTTGCGGATGTACATGTAGAGAAATAAAGAGGTTTCTGGCAACAATATAGAAATACTATCCAATCGCCCTAATGCCATTAAGGTATTATCAATGAGCTCCTGCAAATTGTCATTGATTTGTAATGGCGGTTGTGGGGGCAAGGGATGAGGTACGAAGGCATGGCATCGTTCCCCAACCGTAGAAATCGGTAAAGTGTATCCGATGGCTGTTCGTTTCATAGTGTCTAATTAAAAGAATTTTAATAAGCGGTTCTCTTATTAAAAGTTAACCCCTTTTCTTTTAATAAGGAATATTCAAAAAGTGGCAAAATCAATTCGCAAAAGCAATTTTGCACTCCAAATTGCGACGATTGGAGTGCATGTTATTTTGCAAAGGCCTGCAAAACGCTTTATTTAATATTACCCTTACCTTGTGCAGCATTTAATAAGGTTTCGAGCATAGCTGAGTCGTTCACGGGTTTGAGTAACATGCCTTCAATGGCGGGTATTAAATCAGACACAATCAATTGCTCTCCTTTTTTCAGGCCGTTTTTGATTACGACAAAATCGGTTTGAAAAAAATCAGTTTCCACTGGCCTTTTTTCTAAGCGGTTGTCTTGATTGACGAGATACACTTGTTGCTGGTGCAAGGCTGAGCGGGGAATAATCAAACTGGCTTGGCGCGCTTTGCCACGTAGTTCAACTTCTACAAACATATTTTTAATCAGGGGGGGGCGAATCCCAGGAATCGCTTGACGGTAGGGATTATCAACCGCTACCACAATACCGATTGTGCGTGTTTGTGGATCAACGGTATCGCTGGCTCTGACAAATCGAGCGGGCCATTCCACTTTGAAATCGCCTGCCTGTAAGCGCACTGTGCTGGATAAACCAAAACGCTTTGGGAGATTGTTCAAGTCTACCTTAGCGTTGCCTTCTGAAGAGTGTAGCAATAAATGGCGAAACCTTTGAATCGCAATTTGAGCATCGACTTCTGCAATGTCAATGCTATCGGCTATCACCAAAACTTGCCCTTGTTGTGCAAATTGCTTTTTTTCGACATTCACTTCTGCAATCCGCCCATCAAAGGGTAAGCTGATCTGAGTGCGTTTGAGATTCAGTTTAGCACTCTCTAATTGTATTTGAGCTGATTTCC
>JAYQWI020000797.1:0-13595 GCA_035871815.2 Candidatus Parabeggiatoa communis | reverse complement strand
GGGCCCCCTAAACTGAGGTTGATAATGTCTGCGCGTCGTGTTGGCACAGTACCTGAATCATTAGGTAGGCCGGCCGCAAAACGAATCGCTTGTTCGGTATCGTAGTCTACACCCATGCCGCCTTTGCCTAGAACTCGTAAGGGCATGATTTTGGTTAACCAAGCTACCCCTGCTACCCCTTCGCTATTATTGCTTTGTGCAGCCACCGTTCCCGCAACATGGGTGCCGTGAAATGTGCTACCGCCTGGAAATTGATCGCCAGGATCATTGGGATCAGGATCAATGCCTCGATCGCTATCTAATTCTGTATAGCGGCTGGCTATAAAGTCATAACCTTGAACCAATTGATTTCTCAAATCGGGGTGTTGAAGCAATACCCCTGTATCAACAACGGCAACAATGACTTGAGCATCACCGATTGTGGTATCCCAAGCTTGGGGTAAACTCATCAAGGAATGGTTCCACTGGTAATGATAGAACGTATCGTTGGGTTCGCGAAATGCTTTCCAGCGGTAATTAGGACTCGCTTCGGTAATATCTGGACGTTGCCGTAATGCCTTGATCGCTAACAAGGTTTCATATTTGGCTTGGAGTTCAGGCGTGGCAAAGGCCATTTGACTGGCCAGTGAAGTCCCCAAAGATTTGAGCGGCTTTTTAATTGAATACAACATGCGCCGTTTTGGATCGGTACTTTGGGTTTGCATACCCAGCGTGGCAAGGGTACCTTGATAGAGCTTGTCTTGTGAGAATTTGATAATGATTTCACTGGGCACGAAATCATCAGTTAATTGCATACTGCGAGATGTGGTTGTCATCTCTTGCCCAATCGTCAGTGCATAGTTAGAGGCCCCTGAATGGGCTTGCACTAGCACAAAATAGCGCCCATCTGTTGGCACAATCAAACTTTCTGTTTTGCCCTCGCCTACTGAAGCATTTAAAATCGCGCCATTCCTATCTAGCAAGGCTAAGTCTAAATCATTGCCGACTAGATTCTCGTTTGCGACAAACAGGGTAATTATTTGGTTCGCACGTAAATCAACTTCAAAGAAATCATTGACATCGCCAGCACTTTGAGAACGCCCTGAGGGCCCGGACCAGGGTTGATTGACATAACCACCTAAAATCAAAGGGTTATGAACAAATTGTGCGGTGTAAATGCTATCATTCTCAAGTGAGTCAGGTACCCTAACATCGTTCACATCGCTGTCTTTAGCCGTATTGCCAGCTACGAGAATATGCCCACTGAGAGAATAACGGATCTGAGTCGTTCCACTGCTACTTGATGAGCTACTGCTATTACAACCAGTGAGACTCAAGCTAATCAAGACTAATAAAAAAAACAGATATTTTATTAACATGGTGTTAATTCCATCTGGTGACTTTGATAATTGTCAATTGTTAATTTTCAATTTAAAATTGATAAATGAACGAATGACGTTGAAAAATTATTATTATAACCTAAGTCTTTATCACTGCTGATTTCTGAAAATCGATATTAGCAAAAGTGTTAAAATATAATTAATAAATGTTATTTACTATTCGCTATTCGCTAATCGCTACACTTCCCGAAAGTTTACTAATTAGCGAAATTTCCTTTCGGTTCGCCATTAGCAAAGGAGATTTTTTAAAATATGCAACAGATATTCGGTGACTTTATTGAAGAAAAACAAGATGATACGGAATACTTGGTACTTGGTTTTTCACCTGGCTCTCTTCCACTTAAGGAACGTTGGCGAGCTAATGGCTTGTCGGCTGATTTTATAGCTGATTACCTACAGATTTTTTTCATAGGTCAACAAGGAAATAATAATAATAATTTAAATGCACCTATTCCTGTACCAAGTAAAAATGCTGTGAAGTACATTGCTAATGAATTGTTGGAAAATGCGATGAAATTTAGTGATGAAACATCGCATGACGTGACTCGATTTGCATTCCATTTGTACAGTAATAAATTGACATTTTACGTCACGAATAGTATCAAGCCTGAGAAGATCAAAACGTTTCAAACTTTCATTAAGGAATTAATGCATAAATATCCTCATGATCTCTATTTTCGCCGTATGGAAAGCAATGCTAACGATGAAAATACTAACTCTGGGCTGGGCCTTTTGAGCATGATATGCGATTATTCGGCTAAAATAAGCTGGAAGTTCGAGATGCTTCAAACAGAACCTAGTCTTGTAACTGTAACGACAATGGTATCTTTAGATGTCTAACTGATATTCGGAGAATATAATGTATGAAAATTGAAACGGAAGATTATAGCGTCACATATCATCCTGAAACGGCCATCGTGGTTTGCAAAGGTTCATTATTACTGAGTGGCACGGAAGAATATGCGCCTATCTTGGACTTACTCAATACCGCGGCAGATGAACAGTCTACAAAATTAATTGTGGATGTGAAGGAGTTGGAATTTTTAAACAGTTCTGGCATTAATACGTTTACAAAATTTGTAGTCAAGGTGCGGAAAAAACAAACCTTGCAACTTGAGACGGTGGGATATGGTTCGATTCCTTGGCAGGTTAGGTTATTGAAGAATTTACAACGCTTATTGCCGACTTTAGCCCTTCAATTAGAATAAGATAAAAAAACGCAAGAGACGCAAGAGACGCAAGTGAGGTTTTGATACAAAAAAATTTATCTTGAGAAAATAGCGTCTTTAGCGTCTTTAGCGTCTTTAGCGTTTATATAGAAATTGAGTTACCCAAGCCTTTTAAACATAATTTTTATGTTCTTTGCGACGAGTACCCGATCTTTGAGTAATCACGCCCTTTACTGCTTCCAAACTCGAAATCTCTAATGTCGGATACTGATCATTTAAAGGCTTGAGAAAATACTGCTGATTTTCAATCAGCAATTGCCTAAAAATGTATTCTTCTTCATAAACGGCAAAAACATAACTGCCATTTTGCACTACGCCGTCAGGTTCAATAATAATAAGATGCCCTTCAATAAATTCAGGTGCCATACTATCTCCCAACACGCGCAGGGCAAAGGGTTCATTTCCACATTCGCTCATAATTAATAAATAGTACAACAGATGATCGAAGCACAGCGTAGTTACTTAGCTTCGCTGAACTTCGTTTGACGGAATAGGATTTTTTATCGGCTTAAATACGGATTGAATGTCAATATAAAATAAGTAGATAAGCCCGATTTAGTTTTCAAATTTCACAAGTCAGCGATGCGCTTTCAGGCGCTGTCAGCAAAGCATCGATTTTAGCCGCGCAGATAAAATCATTTTCTGACAATCCCCCAATCGCATGAGTGGAATAGCGCACTAAACAGCGGTTATAACCGACTTCAAGATCAGGATGATGATCTTCATGATGTGCAATCCAAGCGACAGCATTAACGAAAGCCATTGTTTCGTAATAGTTTTTGAATTTAAAGGCCTGACTCATTTCTGTCGCGGTTTCATTCAAAGCCCAATCTTGAAGCTGACTTAATAAGCCTTGTGCTTCTTCCTTTGTCAAAGGTTTAACACCACCTTCACACGGTTTACAGCGTTTTTTCGTTAAATTACTCATATCAGTTATCAGTTTTAGGATGAACAACGCGGTTGCCCATCGCTCAATGTCTTGTCAGGTGGGAAAAGATTGTTGCCCACCAATCAATGTGAATTAAGAATGAAATTGTAGGAATGGATAACCTGTTTTTGTTGCCCACCGAATCTAAACCCCAGTTTGGGATAAATCAGTTGGGGGCGTTTGGGATTTGTTGGATTTCTGCGGAACATAATTGGGATCATTGGGATTGATGAAAATAAAGCTAGGATTGCCCTCTTCAATTTCGACAAAATCCATTATCGCACCTTCAAGTAATTCCTTATAAACCGCTTTAAAAACAATATCAACCCCTTCGGTGTGAATAAGCAAATCGTCATCCCTGATCTTGTCAAATCCCATTTTATTATACTCAATACTCCCATCGGCCAGACAGTGCGGAGCAAGGCGTAAAGCCAATTCTGTCATTTCCCCTTGTTCGGCAGCTTTTAAAATTTGAGTAGCTGCGTTTTCTGTGACTTGAAATATAGGCATCCGATTTTTCCTTCATTTACAATTTTTACAATTTGAAAAAATATTTTTGACTGACTTCAATAGTTGAGGATAATAGTCAGCTTTTAAAGGGGATGATGAACAACTTGTTGAATTAATTCATTTATTTTTTAGATTGCGGACAAACTCAACAAAACGCCGTGCCCAATGATTGTTTTCAACATCGCGCAAATGCACGTAACTGGCTAAGGTATTTTTATAAATCACGCCATCATGGTTACCGTCTATACCCTGCCCACGCAAAACGTGATAAGCAAATTTGAGATCAGAAGGCACTGATGTCGCTTTTGAATAATGAAATTCATGAGCATAAAAATCGGCTGGTTGGTTTGACGCATCAAGTAAAGGCCATAATCCATTGCCCGTTTCGCGCAAATGAACATAACCTCGCCCTTGTGGGCGACTTGTCATCACTGTATCAAATGGCAAAGCGCCCACCATTTCACACGTTTTGCCGCGCCAAGTTAATTGACGAGATAAATACATCAAACCACCACATTCAGCATAAACCGGCATCCCTCGATCAATGGCATTACGAATCTCTGTTTTTAAAGGCTTATTATCAGACAGTTCTGCCATCTGCGTTTCAGGAAACCCGCCACCGATAAACAAAGCATCCACCTGAGGCAATTGCGTATCATGCAGTGCATCAATCAATACCAACTGTGCCCCTGCCGCTTCTAAGGCTTCCAAATCACCCGCATAATAAAAACCAAAGGCCGCATCACGCATGACACCTATCTTGATATCAGTTACTCTCCGCGATTTGTGCCAAGCAAGTCTACTATTGTTGACTAAATCGTCGTCCCAAGTGGGCTTAGCCCCTTTAGCGATATTGATTAATTGCTCAAGATTAACTTGCTCCACAATGCGTTTCGCAATCATGTTGATTTTATCAAGTGCCAAATTATCTTCATTACTTGGCATCAAGCCTAAATGTCGTTCTTCAATCACTAAAGACGCATCACGCTGCACCGCACCAATAACGGGCACATCCGTATGATAAGCCATCGATTCGCGCAATTTAGATTCATGTCGATCCCCCCCCACCCTATTGAGGATAACCCCTGCAATCTGAATTTGTTTATCAAATTGTTGATATCCCAATATCAGCGGCGCAATACCTCGCGTCATCCCTTGAGTATCAATTACCAGCACAACGGGCGCACCTAATAAATGCGCTAATGCCGCGTTACTATTACGCCCATCAATAGCCATCCCATCATACAAACCTTTATTGCCTTCGATAAGACTGATGTCAGCATTTTGACTATACCACACAAAAGTTTCCCTGATTTCGCGAGGGCTCATGGTATAAAAATCAAGATTATGGCATGCACGATGCGCGGCTTGGGATAACCATAAGGGATCAATATAATCAGGGCCTTTTTTAAAAGGTTGAACAACCATACGCGCCGCGAGTGCGGCGCACAATCCAAGAGAAATCGTCGTTTTTCCAGAGGATTTATGAGCAGCAGAGATAAGAAGATGGGGCATGTTATCAGTTATCAGTTATCAGTTATCAGTTATCAGTTATCAGTTATCAGTTATCAGTTATCAATCCCACGCAAAAGCGCGCGCAAAAACTTTAGCGTGGAAATCAATTCTATCAATGTTCACATATTTTTTAACATTCGATGTTCAAGTTTTTGTTAAAAAACTTAAATCTCAAATAGAGATACAGAGGAACACAGAGTAGCACAGAGATTTAACTTGGTAACTCTGTGAAACGTTATGTACTCCGTGAACTTTGAAAAAAAGCACGTTCTTAGCGTGTTTTAAGACTTAATATAAACTCATTGATTTATAAACTATAATTTATAAATGATTTTGGGATTTTAAAAACACACTCTGAGTCAAAAGCAAAACTTTAATGAAATGTGCCCTTTTGGATTGCTCGTTTTTTAAAGGCTTAGGCGTTCAGAGAATTGAAATCTTAGCCCATTTTCATGGTAGGATTCTCAATTTAGCCAAAAAAAAGTGGCAACGGGTTGCAGAAATCCATAAGTCTTTGCAATAATTTGTTGCATGACTATTGCCTTTCTATTTTTAGTTTTTAAAACTGAGGGCTTAGTACAACGAATTATTTGGTAAAAACCTTAACGACAAGCATTGTATATAGAAGGGATCAGATCGTGGCTAGTTTAAATCCGCATCAATATTCGATTATTGGCCCGTCATTAGCTACGCGAACGAAGTTGTACTTAATTTGATATCGTCAATACGCACAATCCACCCATCCTGATACCATTCGCTCTAATAGAACTAATTGAAAAAGCAATGAGCGAAGGTGATAACTGATAACTGATAACTGATAACTGATAGTGACCCATAAAGAAAAACGACTTTTGCGCTTTGCGCTGATAATATTTATTGGCATCGTCTTACCGTTTCAATTGGCACCGAAAGCTTATGATTTTTATCACAATTATCGGCAATCCATTGACCAATTGCACCGTGATATAGAACTTTACAAAAAGCTGGGTAAACAGGCGGAACTTTGGGAAACTGAGAGTCAACGCGCTTTGCAAGAACGCAATAAAATCAATGCCGGCCTCTTGGAAGGTAAAAACCGCCAATTGGTGGGACTTAAAATGGAAAGCTTGGTGAAACAAATTGCTCAGCAGGCTGGTATTAAGTTTAAAACGCTCGATCCCGCTGATACGGCTTATAGTACCCATGAATGGCTGTTAGTGATTCAAACAATGCAATTTGAAGCCACCTCAGAAACACTGATAGCCTTTTTAAAAGCTTTACAAAATACTAAAGAAAATTTAGTCGTCAGTACTTTAGATCTACGCAGTTTCCGCAATAAATTATCGGGTACGATTAAAATTACCGGTTTTAGTCGTCTGCCACCGCCCTCGGATGAAGAATAACGAGATGATAATGAATAAGGGTATCGTTTGGTAAATGTACTGACTTTTATTTTTAAGCCTTAAAAACATTCAGAAACATACAGGATTGTTAAATACCAATCGTGTTTTATAAAAAATTATTTCAAAACATCAAACACATTGCCCATCCAACATTGAGATTGGTGGGCAACTGCCCACCCAACATAATTGATAACTGACATGAGTGAGCCTAAACTTAATTTACCGCTTTTTACCCAATTATTGTCCAAAAAACATATTGCCCCTGTTGAAGACTTTTATAATAATCCATGTTTAATGTTTTCAAAACTGCCCGATCTTGAAGATCGGGCTAAAATCCGTTTTATATTAGGCCCAAACATCCGCTTTGCTAAAGGGCAAGCTGATCAAATTGAGCGTTTGATCAAACATTGGCGCGCTAAATTGGCTCCAGAATTAGAGGGGGCGGAAGGGGAAGGCGTTGATCAATTAGATAATGAATATCTTCAAGATTTAGCCTCTGAAGCACCGATTATTCGTATGGTTAATCATTTAATGGAACGGGCCTTAGATTTAAGTGCCAGTGATATTCACTTTGAACCGGAGGAAAAATATTTAAAGGTGCGTTGTCGAGTTGATGGTGTCATGGTGAATCTTGAACATTTACCCTCTTCAGTGATTCCAGCCGTCTCTTCTCGTATAAAATTAATGGCCCGTTTAGATATTGGTGAAAAACGTTTACCACAAGATGGCCGAATCCAATATCAAATGGGAGAACGAGATTTAGATATGCGTGTATCGACTTTGCCCGGCGTACATGGAGAATCTATCGTATTGCGTCTTTTGGATCGCAGCGATATTCATGTCAATTTAGAAGCGTTAGGTATGCCGCCCAATGTATTGACAGCTTATTCAAAAATTATCAAACAACCTCATGGCATTGTGCTGGTGACAGGCCCCACGGGTAGCGGTAAAACCACAAGCTTGTATGCCACGCTAGATAAAATTAATACGGGTCAACAAAAAACGATTACGATTGAGGATCCCGTTGAATATCAATTAGAAGGGATTACGCAAATTCATTTGAATGCCAAAATCGGTTTAAATTTTTCAGCAGGATTACGTTCTATTGTGCGACAAGACCCTGATATTATTATGGTTGGTGAAATTCGTGACCGCGAAACGGCTGAAATTGCGATTGAATCGGCTTTAACCGGACACTTGGTGTTTTCTACGTTACATACTAATGATGCGGCAGGCGCGGTCACACGTTTACAAGATATGGGCATAGATACTTATCTGATCAGTTCAAGTGTTATTGCCATAATGGCACAACGTTTAGTTCGCACAATTTGTATGAATTGTAGCGAAGATGATTGGCTCAGCGAAGAAGAAGCCGATTTATTGGGGATTGAATTTCAAGCTTACGCTCAAATCAAACGTGGCCGGGGCTGCGAGCAATGCGCCAATACAGGTTATCGTGGACGTAATGGCTTATATGAATTACTGGTGATTTCTGACAATATTCGCCATGTTATCGGTGGCGGCGGTGATGCCAACCAAATTCGCAAACAAGCAATTGAAGATGGTATGCAGACACTGCGGCAAGATGCCATGAACAAATTCTATCAAGGTAAGACAACGCCTGAAGAAATTGTGCGAGTGACTCGGGCAGTTTAATATAACGACAAGGATATAACGACAAGGATATAACGACAAGGATTGTTTATAATAAAGGATTAGATCATAGCCTAATTTATTTTGCCTCGGCCCGATTTTCGTTCAAAATTTATTTTGCATCGGGGCTCTTGGAGTGCAAAATTTATTTTGCATCGGGGCTTTTGGAGTGCAAAATTTATTTTGCGAATCTGTGCTACTCTGTGTTCGAGGTAAAGCCTTAAAAACGCAACTCTGCTGGGCAATAAAAACACATTACCCACCCTACAACTGAACTGAAAACTATGGCTATTCATCAATATAAATACAAAGCCTGTGATGCATCCGGCAAAACGCAAGAAGGACAAATGAATGCAGAAAGTGAACAGGAAGTCTTGACAACCTTGCAAAGTCGGCAACTCATCCCCCTTAAAATAGAACAAGAAGCTGAAAATACCGGTTTGTTTACGCGACAATCTATCAGTAATCGTGATGTGATTGATTTTACAAATGGATTGTGTACTTTAATTGAAGCGCGGGTACCCCTTGATAGAGCCTTGGGATTACTTGAAGGTCTCACTGAAAAGCAAGTCGTACAAAAATTGATTGATGATTTGCGTCGCGATGTGAAAGAAGGTAAAAGTTTAGCCGATGCACTGCAAACACGGCCTAAAATTTTTTCACGGATGTACGTTAATATGATACATGCCGGTGAAGAAGGCGGTATTTTAGAACATTTATTACCTAAATTAGCCGATTTTTTAGCCACCGCCGATGAAGCTAAGCGTAATATTATTTCATCCTTGATTTATCCTCTTATTCTATTAATCGTCGGTATTTTAAGTGTGATATTATTAATGGTATTTGTTGTCCCCTCCTTTGCCACACTCTTTGAAGATATGGGATCAAATATGCCCTCTTCTGCCGCCTTTATGCTCGGTTTAAGTGATTGGCTAACGAATTATGGCTGGAGTTTACTCTTTATCCCATTATTATTGTGGTATGGCTGGCGACAATTAGATGCCACACCACATCGGCGTTTGCAACGCGATCAAGCCATGCTATCCGTACCCCTGTTAGGGAAATTAATCTTACAAGCCGAATCCTCCCGTTTTTGTCGCACCTTGGGCGCATTGCTCGGAGCCGGTATACCCTTATTAAAAGGCTTGCATATTGTTCGAGGTGTCATGGATAACCAAGTGCTTGCCAACAGTCTCGCTCAAGTCGAAGAAGCAGTACGTGGTGGCATCAGCTTAGGTAAAGCCCTCGTTAATGAAGGCAAATTCCCCGTACTCTTAGCGCAACTCGTCATTGTCGGTGAAGAAACCGGCCGTACTGGAACGATTTTAGATAAACTGGCAGAAACGTTTGATCGCTCAGTTAAACAACAAACCTCACAGCTAGTTGCCTTACTGGAACCTTTGCTGATTTTAACTTTAGGTGTCATCGTCGGCGCAATCGTGATCACAATGTTATCTGCGATTTTCAGCATTAATCAAATGAAGTATTAACCCTATAGGACAACGTGTTACCTGTAGGGTGGGCAACATGTTTGCCCACCTATCTATCAATAACAAACCCAAAATCCAATGATGTCTATCCATTTAATCAAAAAACTCTCTGTTGTCTTATTATCCAGTAGTGTGCTAGTTGCTTGCACGGCTCCGCCTAAACGCGAATCCCCACTCAGTGCAGAACAACTCGCACAAACTCAATTACAACCTCGTTTTCCTGTGGTGAATCAAATCCCAGTCAGTTTTCCGATTGCCGAACTGCCTCCTACACAGTCTCGAACTTTAAAAGAGGTTAATCAAAAAGGCGGTGTACCAACGGTAACGACATTAACGGATCACACTCTGAAAATGAGTGATATAACCAAGTTATCCGATACTGATCCCATTGAATTAAATTTTGAACAAATGCCCTTGCAACAAATCTTTGAACTCATGAGTGATGCCTTGGGTATTAGCATGGTGATTGATCCCAGCATTGGCGATAAAGTCACCATCCGCACCTCCAAGGAGAAACCCTTAACCAAAAAGGATTTGTGGCCTTTATTGCAACTGCTATTAAACGATGCTGGCATCGTCATGCAGAAAAAAGGAGGAGTCTACCATCTGAAAAAGATAGCCTCGCAATTACCTGGCACCATTGGCGTTAATCCGGAAACCTTGAGCAGCAGTACATCATCACAAGTATTACAAATTACACCGCTGCGCTATATCAGTGCAGAATCGGCTCAAAGTGTCCTCAATCCCATGGTACAACCCAAAGGCCGTGTTACCGTTTTGCCAAGCATGAATATCATCGGCATTACAACCACACCGCAACAGTTAGAACGGATCAACAAATTACTTCGCATTGTCGATGCCGATCCCTTTTTACATCGGGGTATGCGTCTGTTTCGCTTGATCAATTCTAAAGCCGCAGAGGTACAAACCGATCTGGATAAAATCCTCAAAGCCCTATATGGCACAGCACCCTCAACCTTCCAAGTGCTCGCCTTAGAACGTATCAATGCCATTTTAGTCATTGCGCCCCCTAACACCGGTTTTAACGAAGTGGCTTTATGGGTAGATATTCTTGACGAAAGAAGCGAAGAAAGCGGCGAGCAAGTGTTTATCTATCAAGTTAAAAATCTGGAAGCCAGTAAATTAGCCTCCACCTTGGAGAATGTCTTTAAAATCGAAGACAAAAAGGCAGCGGAAGAGAAAGACAAACTGAAGCACAACGAAGAAGCGAAGAAAGAGGACAAAGGGAAAGAGGATAAACAGCCTCCTTCTGCTGGTCGCATAGCCGTTTCTGCCGAATTAAAAGTGACTATCGTCGCGGATGAAAGCACCAACAGCTTATTGATACGGGCCACACCGCGAGATTATCGGCAATTGCTAGAAACGATTTATGCACTGGATCGGGTGCCTAAAGAAGTCATGGTGAATGTCATCATGGCAGAAGTCACCCTCACACAAGCGAACCGATTTGGGATTGATTGGCAATACTTCTTTGGCAGTGGGAAACAGAATTATGTACGCAGCGATTTTAATGTGCCAGCCCAATCTTTCAGCACCACGACGACTGAAAATAGCAGCACCACCACTTCTAGTTCTAACTCATTGGTTGGATTAGTGATTGGCAATGTCACGGGCAGCGTCAATGCCATATTAAATACCATAGCCTCCACGAATGACATCAGCATCTTATCGCGCCCCTCACTCTTAGTGCGTGACAACGAAGAGGCATCGATAAATGTCGGTTCAAACGAACCCTTTCTGGGATCGCTCAATCGCTCATCGATCAACACCAGTAATTTAGTGTCTCAAGACGTACAATATAAAGACACCGGTATCACCGTCAAAGTCACACCGCGCATTAATGAAGATGGGATTATTAACATGAAGATTTTTCAAGAATTATCCCAACTGGGGCCGACAAGAACCACGCAAAATTTGCAATCCTTTATCCAACGCAAATTAGAAACCTCAGTGGTTATACGTGATGGTAACGCCATAGTCATCGGAGGCATGATTGAAACCCGTAAAAAAAATGATGAGCAAAGTCTGCCTGGTTTGAGAAATATTCCCATTATAGGCAGCTTGCTATTTGCATCAACTGATCACGAAGAAGTTCGCACCGAATTGGTTCTGATCATCGTCCCCCAAATTGTCAATCCCGAAGCAGACAATCGCCCCTTGGTACAACAATTTAAGCAAAATATGCAATTGGTATCACGGTTACTCAACGAGCAATCTATTTTTAGAGATGAATTGCGGGAAATAACGCCCCCACCACAGCAACCAGACGAGTCGCTTCAACCGGTCAATAATTCCGCTAATAAATCCCCCCAACCCTAGTGCGACGCCTCGCGTCTGTGTTTTAGTAGAGACGCGATGCCTCGCGTCTCTGTTTTTGTTTCGACACGATGCCTCGCTAGAGACGCACGGCCGTGCGGCTCTCAAATGGAAACAATCCCTTCTCCTAAGTCAAAAAAAGCTATCAGTCCCTAGCATTGCCCCAATCTATCGCCATTTGACAAGACGAGCAATGGCCTCTGCACTGCTTAATGGTATAGCAATCTGTCCGTTGGGTACCTCATATTCACGCGGGTTAATCCGGATCAAAGTGCTGTTATATTTCTTGGCGAAGTGTTCTGAGTAAAGTCTAATCGTCACCACAGAAGTGCCAGCCCCAATCTCAAGAATAGCTAACGTGCTTTTTTGATGCTGCTTCAAAAACAGCCAAAGTCTTTCAAGTTGTTTTCGGCTTCGATCTCTATTCCAACTCCCATCACTGAACATCAATACATTGGGGCGCGCTATCGTGCCACACTGTTCACATTGTGGTAAAGGGGCTATGGCTTCAAAAGCGTGTTCATCTATTTTGATATCGAAAGCCTTAGCCTCCCAAATATCACGACAACAGGGTGTTGTACATTGTAGAAAATGTATGGAACCATGACATTCGGCTATCTTATCTTCATCGTATCCCGCTTTTTGAAATTGGCCGTCAACATTTGAGGTTAAAACAAAATAGCCTCTTTTTTTAGAACGGGCTATTTCAAGTAATTGCAAAAAACCATCATGTGGTATTGCCTTTCGATAGAGATTTAATAAATGGCTGTAAAAAGCCCAAGCTAATTTAGGATTGCGATCAAACCATTTAGGGTTTGCCATTTGAATCAAAGACAGGCCTCGTTTTGCAGTAGGGGGGTAGTCTTTCCAAAAACCCTTATCTCCCCTAAAATCAGGCAGGCCCGAATCAACCCCTAAGCCGGCACCGGCCGTAATCAGTAGAGCATCGGCGTTGAATAACACTTTCGCGGCTTGTTCTATAGTGTTGTCTAATGTCATGGTTATATTAACGATCAATTATCACATCAGTGTTAATCAGTGTCATCATGACAATCTGCGTTCTCTCTTCTTTTTTAATCTCACGCAAAGCCGCCAAGACGCTAAGCTAAGAATCATACTGAGTTAGCATCTTTGCGCCTTTGCGACTTTGCGTGAAATTGGTTTAAAAAAAC
>JAYQWI020000796.1:0-3581 GCA_035871815.2 Candidatus Parabeggiatoa communis | reverse complement strand
CTCACCGCAAAAAGATGCCCAAAAGGCCACCCAACTCGCCCCCTTATGGGAAACCTATTGGCAACGCCGCTTAGAAAGCGAAGAACTTGATCCCAAATTAACCGAATTTCGGTGGATGCTAGAAGAATTGCGCGTTTCTCTGTTTGCACCAGAATTGAAAACAGCTTATCCGGTATCAGTGCAGCGGGTGCAGAAGGCTTTGCGTGTGTAATCGTTTAGATGCTATCGCGAAGCGTCTCTGTTTCGCGTCATAATCGTAGAAAGACGATGCTTCGCGTCTTATGATAGAGACGCGAGCATCGCGAGGTTGTGGATTTAGGTTTTACGATTTTATTAAGCGAACGAAAAAGGTATTCGGCTATTATTCACAATAGTGCATTTCGAGCTTTTATCAATCTTAGATTCTGTGCTATTTTATAAACTTAATTCTAAGTTCAAGTTTTGACGTGCTAGAATGTGAACAGAGAATGTAAAAAATAACCTTTTTAGACAAACTGATAGCGGGTAAATTAACTAAGGAAAGCAAAATGAGGTTTAATAGAAAATGCTATCTGTTGGCCATAATCTTGGGAAGTGTCGTTTTAATGGCCTCTGCATTAGCAGAAGAAGTGACCTACACTGTTAAACGTGGAGACACACTTTTCAATATTGCTAAGCAATTTTATGGCGATGGCCACAAATGGGATAAGATTTATCGCATTAACAAAAAAATCATAGGTAATGATTATAACACCCTAGAGATTGGGCAAAAATTACGCATTCCGATGTCGATAACATACACTGTCAAGCGTGGTGATTCACTTTCCCGTCTTGCCAAGAAATTTTATGGTGGTGATATTCGCAAATGGTATAATATTTACTATGCTAATCAAGAGGCCATTGAAGATTTTGACCTGATATATGTAGGGCAAAAGCTAAAAATTCCTGCAACATCAAAAATTGATTTTCAACACATATTTAATGTTCTCGTTAATCATCCAGAGATTCAGCGTCTTATTCGTAAACTTAAAAAGCGGAGAATAATTAAACATCGTAATTTTCTGCGAAACTTTAGAAGAATAATTAAGAATCCCAAAAATAGAATAGCACTCGCTTTTTTTGGCATTCATGATGCAAAAAAAATTTCTACCCAATTAATGCGGCTCAAGGCGTTTTTCATTGCTCAAACCAATCTGAACCCAGAAAAATTTATTTTTGATGACGATTTTTTAAAATACATTCACAGGTGGTTAATCGCTCCAAAATCGGTTACGCCTCCTAAATCATTTTGGGATAAACGTTTGGAAAATGCCAAAGCTAAGGCCGAAAGATTCCTTCAGGAACAACAAGCTGGGTATAATATTGTGCATCTGATTCTGTTAGAAAAAGATATTTTTTACTTGCCATCAGATTCTAACTTGATCAGATTGTACTACAACGGGAAATATTATGAGTTTAGAAAGAACAAGAGCATTGTTCTAAATATAGCTAAGACAATCAAAAGGATAAAACCTAAGTCTAAGTACATTACTGGGAAAGATCCAACGGCCGGAAGCTATAACAAGTTAATCCGTATATTGCGGTAAAAGATCAAAATGGTTGGCAACAAAAACCCGTTACCCACCCAACATGAATTAGTCATTTGAATTGATGTGACAATTCTTTTTGCCAAACCGCTCATAATTAACCAGCCAACCTGCCGCATTTTTGACATACCTACCCGTTCCAGCAGTATCCCATTTCAGAAAAAGTCTAGTAAAACCACCATCGACAATGGCTCTTTTGCCTTGTTTTTCGTAAGTGGCAGCAACCAAGTTATGAGCTGAACCATAAAGAAGAGGGTTGAGCAAGACGTGATTGTGAATACTGGCAATGGTAATCCCTTCATAAACATGTTGTAATCCCGTTGTGATCAAATGATTTGGAACCAATCCTTTCTGACTACCTTGAGTTTGTAAACCTACCGTTTCATCTCCCTGAACACTGCTCAGCATTTTAGCCCCAAAAAACGACTCTGCTAGGTAGTTGGCATCCGCATAATAAGGTTCATTATCGCCCCAAATATAAATGCCTTTACCACTGTCAAAAAATGCCCTGATAACTTGCAAATGAGCCTCATTAAGCTTTTTCACCTGATCCGAAATAATCCAGAGTTGACTGGCTTTTTTCAATGTCTCTTCTAATTCTTTGGGCGTTGGGGGCGTATTGGCCCACCGATGTATTGAAAACCCCTTTTTTTCCAGTGCTTGTTGAGGTAATTGAAAGTCAAATCCTTCCCCAGTGTATAAGTGCAAAACAGCTATCATGCAGCTTTCAAAACCCCGATCTTTAACCAATTCACAATCTTGGCATTCGGGGTTACCATGTTCATCCATGGGGACACCAAAAATGAGGTTTTCTCCCTTGTTTTTCTCATGGTATGGTGACTGCGCCTTTGAGGGCCGTTCATTAAGCGGCGATTCGTTTCCACCCAACAGTTCCAATATATCGGTGGACTGATTGCTATTATTGCCACGCAAAGGTTTGACTCCTTTATCGTCGCTATTTTCATTTAGCGGGGATGTGGCGGGTAATTCTTCTCCACCCAACAAATCCAAGATATCATCCGCGTACACGGGATGATTGATAAAAAAGATTAAGGCAACCCCAATGATTACCCATTCCCGTTTAATTTTCATCATTAACTTCCTCTTAACTGACGTTTAAAAACAGTAAATAAAAAAGAGCGTACCTAAAATTCAGTCAAATTCCAAAAAATAAAACGTTCAAAATTCACTGTATTCAAGTACGTTCTACATTTACAGAGAGTTATCTCCTCTTAAATCCCTCTCGTTACAGAAAATCACTTAAATCCTCTTCTACAATTTGCATTCAGGTAATATCCTGCACATGAAAAATATTGAGGCGAATGACCATCAAATTGTACGGCATATATCAGCCATCTATTGGATTGACGGCTTAAAAAAACTGTTTGGGGAATAGCCGCACGAGGATGATAAGAGAGACATTCTCGCGTTTGAATTGAATATATGGCACTTTCCCAAGTCTCTGTCACCTTAACCGTTGCCTGTAATCCGTTTGCACTAATGGCAAAATGATCAAATTGTAAGCGATACAACTTACTCAGGGTGTGTACTTGATTAATTCGCTGTTCCTTTATACTTTCACTCAGTTCTCTTAACGATTTTTCAGTGAACACTTGGCCAAGTGGCGTGGCATCAAGATAGAATTGCGATTGTGCAAAAGCAGCGGCTGCACGTTCAATAGCAGACATTATGCTCCGCTTGTATTTGTTCGGGTTACTACGTTTACCTGGTGCCTTCTGTGGAGCAGGTATTTTATTGATTTTTGTGGGATTGGAAGGCTTCTGTGAGTTTTTAGCGACATCTATCCGTTTTGATTCATTCCAACCTTTTGTTATGGCGGCTAATCGAGCTTGTTTACCCGGATGTGTAGAAGAAGCTTGTTCACTAGAGAGGACTTTCATTGCCGCTAAAGCTTCATTCAAGCTTGCCCCCATTTTTTGAAGTATAAAGCCTGAATATTGATCAGATTCAAGCTCCTGTTTATGGCGATTTCCGCCAGATTGAGGCAAGGTATGA
>JAYQWI020000795.1:0-3279 GCA_035871815.2 Candidatus Parabeggiatoa communis | reverse complement strand
ATAATTAGTCATTTCTTCATTTCTAATTTACAATTTTTCATTTTCAATTGTTGGATAATATTAGCAATGACTAATAATGATTTAATTTTAATTGATGGCTCTAACTATTTCTATCGCGCTTTTCATGCGATGTCTTCTTTGAGCAATTCTAAAGGCATTCCCACGGGCGCGGTGTATGGCATGATGACTATGCTTAAATCCTTGTTGGCTGATTATCAGCCGCGTTATGCCGCTGTGGTGTTTGATGTTAAAGGGAAAACGTTTCGCCATGACTTATATCCTGACTATAAAGCGAATCGGCAACCTATGCCAAAGGCGTTATCTATGCAAATTCAGCATACACATCAGATGGTGCAAGCTTTGGGGTTTCCTTTATTGATGGAAAACGGTGTTGAAGCGGATGATGTGATTGGTACCTTGGCTAAACAAGCAGAAGCGGCCGGTATACGAACCTTGATTTTTAGCGCTGATAAAGATTTTGCACAATTAGTGAATCATGCTATTACGCTGCTTAATACGATGAGAAATCAACGCTTAGATGTGCAAGGGGTGATCAGTAAGTTTGGTATACCCCCTGAGTTAATCGTGGATTATCTGAGTTTGATTGGTGATAATGTTGATAATATACCGGGGATTAAAAAAGTGGGCCCTAAAACGGCTGTGAAATGGCTTAAGAATTATGGCAGTTTAGATGGGGTGATCAAAAATGCTTGGAAATTCACAGGTAAAGTGGGTGATAATTTACAAGAGGCTTTGCCACATTTTCCGCTGACACGGCAATTATTGACGATTAAATGTGATGTGCCTTTATTATATACGCCACAGGAATTAACCCTTAATCCGGAAAATATCAATCAGTTACGTCAACTTTATATTGAATTAGAGTTTCAAACCGAGTTGGCGGCGTTGCCGCGTGATTTGTTCACGCCTTCAGCGTTTGTGGATTCAAATTTGGACTCTGTGGAAGAGGCCGATGGAAAAGGGCATAAAAAACAGTATCATACGGTTATGACGCAAACCGATTTTGATCTGTGGTTAAATCGCTTATCTGAGGCTGAGCTTTTTGCTTTTGATACTGAAACGACGAGCTTAGATTATTTGCAAGCTGAAATTGTTGGGGTATCGTTTGCGGTGCAGTCGGGAGAGGCAGCTTATGTACCGTTAGCTCATGATTATTTGGGGGTGCCTGAACAATTGTCGCGTGATCACGTTTTAGCGGCGCTTAAACCGTTATTGGAAAATCCTGATAAACCCAAAATGGGGCACAATCTGAAATATGATGCGCATGTCTTGGCTAATCACGGTATTGAGTTGCAAGGTATAGCCTTTGATACGATGTTGGAATCTTATGTGCTGGATAGCACAGCGACGCGACATGATATGGATTCATTGGCATTGCAATATCTTGGTTTACAAACCATTACTTTTAAAGAGATTGCAGGTTCGGGTAAAAAACAATTGACTTTTAATCAAGTTGATTTAGAACAGGCAGCACCGTATGCGTGTGAAGATGCTGATGTGACGTTGCAATTGCATGAAAAATGCTTTGCTCAAGTACAAGCCCGCCCTGGGGGTGAGCGGATTTTCACTGAAATCGAAATGCCGTTGATTCCCGTGTTAATGCGTATGGAACGCAATGGGGTAATGCTTGATGCTTTGCTATTGCATGAACAAAGTGAGGCTTTGCAAAAAAGCTTGCACGCTCTTGAACAAGAAGCCTATAGCCTTGTTGGCTATGAATTTAATCTCAATTCGCCTAAGCAATTACAAAACATTTTGTTTAATGATCTTCAATTGCCGGTATTGAAAAAAACGCCTAAAAAAGAACCTTCGACGGCTGTTGAGGTTTTGGAAGAATTGGCGGCACTTGATTATCCCTTACCTCGGTTGATTTTAGAATACCGCAGCTTGAGCAAGTTAAAATCGACTTATACTGATGCGTTGCCTCAAGAAATCAATCCAAAGACGGGGCGAGTGCATACTTCCTATCAACAAGCGGTTACCGCCACGGGGCGTTTATCGTCAACTAATCCGAATCTCCAAAATATTCCGATTCGTAGCGAGGAAGGGCGGCGTATTCGGCAAGCGTTTATTGTGCCGAAAGGTTTTCGTTTATTAGCGGCAGATTATTCGCAAATTGAATTGCGTATCATGGCGCATTTGTCTGAAGATGACAAATTACTGTCTGCCTTTGCTGCTGGGGAAGATATTCATAAAAAAATTGCTGCTGAAGTGTTTGAAGTGCCGCTTGATGCGGTGACTTCAGAACAACGTCGTAGTGCTAAGGCCGTTAACTTTGGCTTGATTTATGGTATGCAAGCCTTTGGTTTAGCAAAGCAATTAGGCATTGAACGCCGTCAGGCACAAAGTTACATTGAGACTTATTTTGCGCGTTATCCTGGTGTCAAAACGTATATGGGGGAAACGCGAGAATTAGCCAAAAAACAAGGTTATGTGGAAACGGTATTTGGGCGACGCTTGTCGATTCCAGAAATTAATTCATCGAATCATCAGCGGCGGCAATATGCGGAACGTACTGCGATTAACGCGCCGATGCAGGGCACAGCGGCCGATTTGATCAAAATGGCGATGCTGAAAGTGGATGAATGGATTTCTCGTAGCGGTTTAGAGGTGAAAATGCTGATGCAAGTTCATGATGAATTGGTTTTTGAAGTCGCTGAAGCGTGTGTAGACGCGGCTCAGGTGGCTATTGTTGACGCGATGACGCAGGTTGCACAATTACGTGTACCGTTGTTGGTTGATGTCGGCGTTGGCAATAATTGGGATGAGGCGCATTAATATATAACATAACGACAAGGATAGTATATAAGAAAGGATTAGATTGTACCAAGCTTCAGCTCTTTGAGTTTCCTTGATAAATGAATCAGGTTGAGACTGATGAGCTCATCAAATGCCCAGTACTTATCCTTTATTATATACAATCCTTGTTGTTATAGGTTTTAATCCTTTCTTATATATAAATAATCCTTGTAGTTGTGGTTTTTATTATGAAAAATATTATCAAATATACCCTCATCATACTGTTTGGAACGCTTATATTTTTAGGGTATGCCAATGCTGCCCCAAAAATTCAATTGAAAGTGGGTTATTTACCCATTCTTGATCATCTCACTTTGTTGGTTTCACATCGTCAGGATAGATGCACATTTGAACAAGTTGAAATTCAACCTAAAATGTTTAAAGCTTGGCGCGAAATGGTAGGGGCCCTCAAAGCCGGTGTCATTGATGCGGCCTTTATCTTATCCCCATTAGCAATGG
>JAYQWI020000794.1:0-3688 GCA_035871815.2 Candidatus Parabeggiatoa communis | reverse complement strand
GTTGCACTGGATATCCTTACCACCTATCCGTTTCTAAATTAACGAGGCATGAATGCCTTTGTACACCGATAAGTATTTTATTTCACGTTATTCAAAAATTCTAGGGCAAAGCGCGCCCCTTTTTGAAAACGGATAGGGTGTAAGGGGGGCAACCACAGGGATTGCCCCTACAGGTGTTTATTCTTCGCTATTCGTTATTGATGAGGGTTCAGTTGCTTCTTGACTTTCTTCTTCTAGCTTCTCTTCTTTCGATTTGGTTTCAAAAATTTGAATCGCTGGCGTTAATAACTCAAAGCCTCCTTTTGTACGGGGGCCCATCTGCCCTCTTATGTTGGCTATCCAATGCGAATACTCTTTGCCCGCATTTTGCAGTTTTTTCCACGTTTTTGGGCGAACCATTGTCTTTATGGTATGTTTCTCTGTTTCAATAACAAATTCTTCCCAACCGTTTCGATTCGTTTTAGAATCAGCGGGCAATTCATGGATTTTAAGGCAAACTTCCATTTTACCCGTAATCAATTCATCAAGTTGTGGGGGCGGTAATGGCAGCCTTGGGATTCTCGGTATCATTTGCTTCTGAAACCGCATATCCTTTTCCCCTGCCATTCTCTCTTTCGCATCCTCTTGATGCTCTTTAGAAACCTCTCCGCAAGGATTCCCGTGTAAATCTATCCGTTGTCCACCCTTCATTAATTGTTCACAGTAACCAAGCGTTTGGGTGTACAGTATCAATGCTTCTGATATTTCCCCTTTACTGTATTCATTGTTGAGGGCTTTACGGATCTTTTTGTGAATGTATTTTTGAAGTGGACGAATTTTTTCAGGTTCTATGAAAAACGTTTTCGGAAATTTTGCCATCAATATATCAAGCAGTTCTTCAGGCGATATAGGCGCTCTTTGTTCAGCCTCTTCATCAACTTTTGTGCCTTCTGCTTCCTGCGTGATAGGGGCTTGTTCAGATGGGGCTGAAGCATCAGGTGTGCCTTCTGTTTCCTGCGTGATAGCGGCTTGTTCAGATGGGGCTGATTGCTCAGGCGCTGCTACTGTTTCCTCAGTAACGGGCACTTCTTTTTTAGGTGTCACAGGTGTGACTGCTGCAACAGTTTCTTCTGAAGTAACGGGAGAATCAGTTGGGATTACGGTGCTGGATGCCTCAGATGCAGGTGTTGCCGTCACCTGTTCTGGCATTTGTAGAGACTCAAATGCTTCACTCGCATTCACACCAAGAAATGTTTTTTCTGTGGCCAGGTGAAGATACCAACCGCGTTTTCCAGAACGAACGTGTTCACAGTAAACGTCTTCACCATAACGAGATTGGGCCAATTGATTCAGATCATTTTTAGTAATCCGTTTATTGGTGGCTTCTTTTTTAGAATCGCTTATTGTCATGGTATGCAAAACAATTATCAATTATCAATGATTAGCTTTCAGCCGATGAAGAACAGTGGCCCATTTTTAGTAAACCACGTTCTCACAGGCAGATACGCCGATCTGCCCGTTTGAATTTAGATCATCCTACACTCTTCTGGGTGATTATTTATTTTGATGAAATAGAACGTTGATTTGACTGATTTCAAGGGCTTCAAAAATCAGCGTTCTCTATCAGTGCGTTTTTGCGCGCAAAAACGCACTGAAGAGACCTGATAATCAGTTTAATCCGCGTTCAATCCTATCTGAATTTGTTGTAGGCGCGAACCTTTGTTATCACCCTCTTTTAAAAATAATAAAAACGATGAGAATGCTGGGTTTTAGCTTCGCTCCTACCACCCTACAATTGATAAGGAATTTATTCTGTTTTATTGAGTTCGAGTTCAAGACTTTCAATTTCCACAGCCTTGACGACATGTCGTTTATTCAGAATGTGGTGAACGCCGTTGTAATCCGACAACACAATAAAATTTTTCTGAGAATTATTCAAGGCATCTGAAAGTCGTGAATCGCGATCAATAACCATCGTTCCTCTCAGATCATCTTCGCCTTTAATCAGGGTTATTTCAACATGCACATCTTTACGTGTTAGTGACATTGCTCTATCTTCCACGAATGTTGTGTTACGTCTCAGCGTCCCCTATCAGTGTCAAGGCTTGTTTAATACGTTCCACAGTGCGTCTTTGGCCTATCAAATAAGCCGTGACATCAATCGGGGGGGACACCGTCCTACCAGTAACAGCTACCCGCAACGGTTGTGCCATTTTTCCGAGCTTGAGTTCATGCTGTTCTGCCACAGCATGAATCGCCGCATGAATCGCCTCTGCATTCCAATCGGCAAGTTCTGCCAATCGTTCACACAAATCGGTCAGCGGTTTTTTGATGGCAAATTGCAAGTGTTTTTGTGCCGCTTTCTCGTCAAGTTCAACCGTTTCTCCAAAGAAAAACCGACTATTTTGTGCCATTTCTTTGAAATTTTTGGCCCGCTCTGCCTGAGCTTTGACAATTTCTGTCAAGGGCGGGCCATGCAAGGTATCTATGCCTAACTGGTCACATTGAAACTGCAAATGTATTGCCAACTTTTCAGGGCTACCCGTTTTAATATAATGTTGGTTTAACCACAGCAATTTGTCATTATTAAAGGCAGCCGGTGAACCATGTACGGCGCTGATTTCAAATAAATCTATCATCTCTTGCCGAGAAAAAATTTCCTGATCGCCATACGACCAGCCCAGTCGCACTAAGTAATTTAACAAAGCATCTTGCAAAAAGCCGCCTTGTTTGTAATTCATCACATTGACAGCACCATGTCGCTTAGACAAGCGTTGCCCATCTCGCCCTAAAATCATTGGCACATGAGCATATTGCGGCACCTTCGCGCCTAATGCTTCTAAAATATTGATTTGACGTGGCGTATTATTTAAATGGTCATCCCCACGAATAACATGGGTAATCCGCATATCCCAATCATCCACCACCACAGTTAGATTATAAGTCGGCGTACCATCAGAGCGAACGATAATCAAATCATCCAATTCACTATTATTAAATATCACCGTTCCCTTGACTAAATCTCTGACCACAATTTCTCCCGCTTCGGCATTTTTAAAGCGCACCACAGGTCTAACCTTAGTCAGAGGGGGCGGTGTTGTGATATGGCGACAGTGGCCATCATAACGCGGTTTATGTTTACAGAGCATTTGCTCAGCGCGTAGTGTTTCCAAACGTTCTTTGGAACAATAACAATAATAGGCTTTACCATCGGCCAATAATTGCTCAATGGCTTGCTGATAACGGTCAAAGCGTTGTGTTTGATAAAACGGCCCCTCATCAGGCTGTAAACCAAGCCATTCCATGCCATTAAGAATCGCATTAATGGAGGCCTCAGTAGAACGCACACGATCAGTATCTTCAATACGTAAGATAAATTGCCCGCCATGTTTACGAGCATATAACCATGAAAATAAAGCCGTGCGAACCCCGCCGATATGCAAATATCCCGTAGGGCTAGGTGCAAACCGAGTACGAATTGTCATATTAATATCTTTCATCAGTTATCAGTTATCAGTTATCAGTTATCAGTTATTACTTATAATCAGTGCCATCAGCGTCAATCATGAGAATCAGCGCAATCAGCGTTCTATTGGTTTTTATAAAGACAAGGTAGTTGCCCACCATTCCGCCAACCATTAACCATTACCCATTAATCATTAACGACAAAACGAAACCGTCCATTATAACAGTGCTTAAGATAAGAAAA
>JAYQWI020000793.1:0-1451 GCA_035871815.2 Candidatus Parabeggiatoa communis | reverse complement strand
AGTCGTTGGCATCAACAACAAGGGCCCCATTGTCTTTGGTTTCAAACGCTTCTGGTTTGTATTTGTAAACCTCAACAGGCATGGCTGTGCCATTGACAGGCACTTCAAGGCCTTTATTGGCAATCCCACTGAGTACATTTTCGCCAGTGCCTAATTGACGAAAACGGATTTGCATTTTATCTTCCATTGTGGGTTTGTTTTCGACGACTTCATATAAAGTACTGTGGGTATTCAATTGGAAGATATCGCCGATAGAAAAAGGGACTTTGTTCTCAAGAATGAGTTGACATTCTCCTGCTGCTAAGCTTGAAATGATATTGGCATCAGCTAGATTCTTGACGGTAGAATCATCTATGCCTAACCAGGGATCGCCATCAAATAGGGCACCATTTGATAAGGTAAAGGTGAGCTCAAAATCCCGTTCGATTTGACCATCTATGCTATAAATGACTGCGGCGTAGGTGCCAACTGAAGGATTGTCGCCACTGGGTAATGTGCGTGATTCGCCAAATAATTCTGTCGCATACGTAACACCATTAACTTGATCAGGTATTTTAATAACGGTTTCAGTGTCAAAATCAAAGGGGGCTATAGGTCGCCGTGGTGTATAGGCGGTATCCAGTGCGGCCGGGATCATTCCGTCACGGGCATTTTCAAAGCTTGATGTTGTTTGTGATGATCCTATATATATTGTAGTTGTAATAGCTAGGGTTAAGATTTTATTGTGGTGCATCTGTTTTCTCCTTTGAATTGATATGCTCTAAATTTTGCGATAGGTCAATCATAAAATTTATGGTTTTAAGCATGGTTATGTCATAATAATTCCTACCAAATTGAGAATGATCTTTAAGACAGGCTTACCAGATAGATGACGGTGTTCAGGAAATGCCTACCGACACTGCAATGATTTGTCGGATGGTGGGAACGCTCTACATGATACTTTGAAGATTGATAATTGCTAATTGAGATTCAAAATGCTTCTTAATTTGAGAATTCATCTTGATATGTGTGTTGCGTAAAAAACGCAACACAGAGTTCACAGAGGGTCACAGAGGGCCACAGAGGGGTTCTCTGTGAAACTCTGTGTTTCTCTGTGGACTCTGTGTTGAAAAGAAACGCAATTTTTATGCAAACTCCAATTCCATTGGATCAATTGATGTTATGTCTCACTCTACAAAAACAGTTCACTGGGCTTTAGTGATTCCGACTTACAAACGTGAAGCGGTATTACAACGTTGTTTATACTTTGCGGCTCGACAAACCTTGCAAGCGAAAGAAATCATTGTCGTTGATGCCAGCCCTGATTGGGCACAAACACGGGAACAGGTTATGCAAACATTAGCCGCGCAATACCCAGCCATTCATTGGCAGTATGTGCAAGCAAAACGGGCCTCTTCCGCAGCACAGCGTAATGAAGGTATTGAGCTGGCTACCGCCGATATCGTTTTTTT
>JAYQWI020000792.1:0-2285 GCA_035871815.2 Candidatus Parabeggiatoa communis | reverse complement strand
TCGATCCGCGCATCACCCCCTTTAATATTGGTAAACGTATTGATTTAACAGACTTTACTGCCAAAGAAGCGGCCCCACTTGCGCAGGGTTTACCCGGTAATAACGCGCCAGCCTTATTGAAACGCATTTTATATTGGACAAACGGCCATCCCTACCTAACGCAGAAACTCTGTCAACTGACCCTTGATGAATCCGTCACTAAAGCAGCAGACATTGATCGCCTTTGCGAAGACACCTTCTTTTCCAGTCGTTCCCGAGAAATTGATGATAATTTACAACATATCAGTAAGTACTTATTAGATAGCCGTCACGATCAGGCAGCCTTATTGGATTTATATCGTCAAATTCGCACGCGCAAAAAAATCCGTGATGAGGATACCAATCCATTAATCAACCTATTGCGGTTATCAGGTTTAGTTCGCGTCTTAAAAAATCATTTGAAAGTGCGTAACACGATCTATTCTCGCGTATTTGATCGAGCGTGGATCGACGCAAATATGCCAGATGCCGAAAAACGTCGTCAAAAAGCCGCCTTCAGACAAGGTTTGATTCGAGCCAGCGCCGTTGCTACGGGGATTATTGTTTTAATGGGAGGAAGTATTTACGGGTATTTGGATAGGTATGTGTGGGAACAAGTCGCCTATTACAACACTTATGCAAAACGCTTTGGCATTATGGAAGGCGTTGGCAAACTCAGCACTGAACAAGTACAAGGGCGAACAGTCTCTTATAAATTTATTCGTAAGGGGCGCTACAACCCCGTGTATAAAGTGCAAGCAGTCACTAGCACGGGTAAATTGTTTGTGTCTGAAAACAGAGATAAAGCCACGCTAACTGAAAACAGAGAGAAAGCGGTTCTAACTCAAAAATTAGAGAAATTGACTGCTCTTGATCAAAGTAGAGAACAATCGGTCTTAAATCCAAACCCAAAATCCGATTCGACAGAACAATCCGTTTTAAATCCAATCGAAGAACAGTCAGCACAAACGATAGATGAATTAACGACTCGACATGATGTGGCGACTTATTTACCGACTCCGTCATCACGAGAATGTCAGTGGGAATTTGTCCTTGATTCAACAGGTAAAATTGCTTATGAAAAAGCTTATGATAAGTCTGGCAAATTAGTCTGGGGTTTAGTCTATTCGCCACCCATTGAAGGTGAGTCTACTCGTTTGGCTCATTACGTCGGTTCAGATGGGCTTCCCAGTCCACAGAAAAAATCTTCGGCAGAATTTGTAGAGTTTACCTATTCGCCTGATGGATACGAAAATATTGTGCGTTACTTAGATCGCCAACATCAAGCACAGTTGGGAGTTGATAATGTATTTGGTAAGCGACAGATATTCAATGAACGCGGGCTAGTCATTGAATCGACACTGCTTGATAGTGATCGTCAACCGACCAATAACAAATATAAAATTGCAACCACAAGATATGTTTATGATCAACTTGGTAATCCTGTTGAAAGGATGTACTTTGATGTTGATGCTAAAGAGATTTTAAACAATAATGGTTTCCACAAGATTACTAACCAGTATGATGAACGTGGCAATGTCATTGAAGAGGCTTATTTTGAGCTTGATGGTAAACCTAGCCTTAGATGGGGAGAGTACCACAAGGTAAGTAAAAAGTACGATGAGCGCGCTAATGTGATTGAAGAGGCGTTTTTTGATTTTGATGGTAAACCTATCCTTTTATGGGAAAAATACCATAAGGTAAGTAAAAAGTACGATGAGCGCAGTAATATGATTGAAAAGGCATATTTTGATGTTGAAGGAAAAGCGATTTTAAATGACTATCATAAATTGATCCAAAAGTACGATAAGCGTGGCAACCGAATTGGGCTGGCGTACTTTGGTATTGATAGTAAACCGACTTTAGATAAGAATGGATATCATAAATTAATCCGAAAGTACGATGAACGTGGCAACCTAATTGGGCAGGCGTACTTTGATGTTGAAGGCAAACCGACTTTACATAAGGAGGGCTATCATAAATTTGTTCGACAATACGATGAGCATGGCAACCAAATTGAGCTGGCGTACTTTGATGTTGAAGGCAAACCGACTTTATATAAGGAGGGCTATCATAAATTTGTTCGACAATACGATGATCATGGCAACCAAATTGAGCTGGCGTACTTTGATGTTGAAGGCAAACCGACTTTATATAAGGAGGGCTATCATAAATTCGTCCAAAAATACGATGAGCGTGACAATGTGACTGAAGAGGCGTACTTTGATATGGATAGTAAAGCTACCCTTTTAAAAGACAACTACCAC
>JAYQWI020000791.1:0-4086 GCA_035871815.2 Candidatus Parabeggiatoa communis | reverse complement strand
AAGTCAATTGGGCATGGTGGTTTTCCTTAAAACGTTGTTGGATTTTAGTCATTTTTAGACGCACTATTTGGCGAATGTCTTCATCCCCCAATGGATGATAAGGCACGATCACTAATCGCCCTAAAAAGGCCGCTTTAAAATAACGGCGTAAAAAGGGACGAATGGCTTGTTGTATTGCTTCGGCATGAGGTAATTCAGCGTTTTGGCGACACAGTGACATAATCGCTTCGCTGCCGATGTTGGTGGTGAGTAAAATCAACGTGTTTTTAAAATCAACCACTAAGCCTTCTCCGTCTTCTAAAGTGCCTTTGTCAAACACTTGATAGAATAATTCCATCACATCGGGATGGGCTTTTTCGATTTCATCCAGTAATACCACACTGTAAGGATTGCGTCGCACCGCTTCTGTCAACACCCCGCCGCTGCCATAACCGACATAACCGGGTGGCGCACCTTTTAAGGAAGAGACAGTATGGGCTTCCTGATATTCTGACATATTAACCGTTATGATATGGTGTTCACCACCATATAAGAGTTCGGCTAACGTCACGGCCGTTTCGGTTTTACCCACGCCACTTGGGCCGACTAATAAAAAGACACCCATCGGTTTGCCCGGATCATCTAAATTCGCATGATAGGTTTGAATACGTCGCGTTATCGTGTCTAAGGCATAAGGTTGGCCCACCAAACGCGCTGCCATTTTTTCTTTCAGATTTAGGGTAGTCACAATTTCATTGATCAGCATTTTACCCACTGGAATACCCGTCCAACCCGAAATAACCAAAGCAATGATATGCCCATCCACATGAGTAGGCACCATCGGATCATCGCCTTGGATATCCGTAAGGGCTTGTTTCACATCATCTAATGCGGCTCGCAAATCCGGTTCACTTTCCACCTTGACGCGATCCCCTTCGAGCGTTTTTTCTAAAGCCGCTTCTAATTCACGACACCGTTTAACCTGCTCTAATTCTTCTTGCCAACGTTGCTCTAATTGGTGTTGTAAAACGTCTAATTGGTTTAATTCCTGATTTAAGAGTTGAATACGCTGAGCATGATCACACCCAGTGGTTTGCTCGCGCTGTAATAAACGCAATTCTTCTTGACAATGGCTGATGCGCCTCAAAGTCGTTTCTAATTTCGGTGGGATACTGTTTTGCGCGATGGAAACTCTGGCACAGGCGGTATCTAAAACACTAATCGCTTTATCGGGCAATTGTCGCCCAGAAATATAGCGATGAGATAAACGCACCGCTTCACGCACCGCGTCATCCATAATCCGTACTTGATGATGTTGTTCTAAATTCGCAATGACGCTGCGTAACATAATAATAGCGATCTCTTCACTGGGTTCATCCACTTTAATGACTTGAAAACGGCGCGTTAAAGCGTGATCCTTTTCAAAGTATTTTTTATATTCGGCCCAAGTCGTCGCCGCAATGGTGCGTAATTCGCCTCTCGCCAGGGCCGGTTTTAATAAATTGGCTGCATCCCCCTGCCCAGCTTGCCCACCCGCACCAATCAAAGTGTGGGCCTCATCAATAAATAAAATAATCGGTTGCGGAGAGGCCTTGACTTCGTTAATGACTGATTTTAAACGGTTTTCAAATTCACCTCGAACACCGGCCCCAGCTTGCAATAATCCCAAATCCAGCGTTTTCACAGCAACCTTGCGTAAACTCGGTGGCACCTCACCTTTGACAATACTTAAAGCAAAGCCTTCCACCACCGCTGTTTTTCCCACGCCCGCGTCGCCCGTTAAAATAGGATTGTTTTGCCGCCGCCGCGTCAAAATATCAATAATTTGACGAATTTCATTATCGCGCCCCACGATGGGATCAATTTCCCCTGAACGCGCTTGTGCCGTTAAATCAAGGGTGTATTGATCTAAGGCCGGTGTTGATGACATCGTCAGTGGGCTTGAATCGGATTCAGCCGAGTTTTTAGGCCCGGTTAGCGACGTGTTTTCCGTTTCCAACGTCGGCGCCTTCGCTTCACTGCTATATTGAACAAGTTCTCGCAAATTATCGCGCAATGAGTCACGCGGAATATTCAATAATGAAGGCAATGCTTCTATCAGAGTGCCACGCAAAGTCTCATCATCAACTATAGCCAGTAACAGGGCCCCCGAACGGATTAAATGCCCCGCAAAATGCAAGGAAGAAATCAACCACGCTTCTCTCAACAAAGAGACAATATAGGGAGACATTGCCGGAGTGCGTTCATTACCGCGTTTAAATTGTTCCACAGCCCGCGTTAATTCTCCCTTCAATTTAGGAATAGACACGTCGTAATAACGTAAAATGGCATCAGTGTCAGTATCAGCCCGTTCTAACAATTTGAGTAATAAGTGTTCAATTTCCACACTATAATGGGTTTGAGCCACACAAAATTGGGCAGCCTGTTCAAAAGCTTTGCGACTGGTGTGATTGAGTTTAGCGATTAAGGGTTTAAGTTCTTGGCTCATAGGGTTTGATAAATTATCAGTAGTTCAAAAAAAAAGGGGAAACGGGGTAACGTGTTGACAAAGCGCTTGTTCGGTATTTTTCATGCTGGTTTTCTAGTAATGTTTTGTTGTCTTGTAGGGTGGCAATCCTTTATAACAAAGATAAAATCTTATATTATGTCTTTATGAAAAAGAAATATATCCTCAAAACGCTTTTGAAAGATTTTCACGCTGCTACCTTGCCCACAATAATCACCCGTGAATATCACATCCCGACGAACAGTGGAAAAATCATGACACTCATTGGGGCAAGGCGCAGTGGTAAATCTTTTTTATTATATCAATTAGTCAAACAAATTACGGTTCAGGTGCCTAAACAACAGATTATATTCATTAATTTTGAAGATGAGCGGCTTGAGCTTCAGAGTCAGGAATTGGATTTAGTGATACAAGCCTATTTAGAACTCTATCCTCAATATCAAGATTTATCGCAGTGCTATTTTTTCTTTGATGAAATTCAAAATATCACCGGTTGGGAGAAATTTATACGGCGTATTTACGACACGATTTCTAAAAATATATTTATCACCGGTTCCAATGCCAAAATGTTAAGCAGTGAAATTGCAACCGCATTGCGGGGGAGAAGTCTGAGTTACACTATTTATCCCTTAAGTTTCAAAGAAAGCCTGCGTTTTCAATCCATTAACCCCGATATTGAAACGACCACTGGACGCGCTTTGCTTTACCCTGCATTAGAAAGGTATTTGCACGAAGGTGGTTTTCCTGAATTAGCCTTATTGCCCAATCAAGACTTAAAGCGCAAAACCTTACAAGAATATTATCAAGTGATGTTATTTCGAGATATGGTAGAACGCTATCACATTACGAATCTGACGGCCTTGAAATTTTTTCTGAAACGGCTTTATGCTTCAACCACCAAACAAATTTCTATTAATCGAATTTATAATGAACTCAAATCGGTCGGTATTCGCATCGGTAAAAATGCGTTGTATGATTTTTTAGAACAAGCCGAATCCATTTTTATGATAGGTTGTTTGAAGAAATATGCGTATAAAATCTCAACGCAAGAACTCAGTGAAAAAAAGGTGTATGCCATAGATAATGGATTAACCAATGCCATGAGTTTCCATTTTTCAGCAGATTTAGGCAAAGCTTTAGAACAAATGGTATTCTGGGAATTAAAACGTCGCCTGTCCGATCTGGATACGCTTTTTTATTACAAAAACCAGTTTGAGTGTGATTTCATCATCCAACGAGAAGAGGCTATCATCGCCGCTATTCAGGTGTGTTACCAACTGGATGATCCAAAAACCAAGCAACGAGAAATAAAAGGATTACGCCAAACATGTCAAACCTTTAAATCGGTGCCCGGTTTTATCATCACTTATGATAATGAAGAACCAATAGAAGGTATCCAAGTGATATCAGTCTTAGAATTTTTGTTAAGCGATTGTTTACCATGGGAGTTTGGATAATTTTCGGAGGCCCACGCCAACGCATCAAAATTTATTTTGCGGTTTTTGGAGTGCAAAATTTATTTTGCGTCACATATCAGCGTTCTATCAGATCACCTGCTTCATTATTTAGAAGGCCATTCAAAAAAATGAAACCTATCAACC
>JAYQWI020000790.1:0-12106 GCA_035871815.2 Candidatus Parabeggiatoa communis | reverse complement strand
TTAGGAATATCAAAAAAATAAATTATCCCGCAGGGCTACTCTATGCACACAAATAATTTGTAACAAACTGTCGGCTCACGCAGAGCCGCAGAGCCGCAGAGAATGAGAGAAATTAAACAAACCGGCTTGAATTAGCCTTTTGGGATTTATTTTTTTGGAACTTCCTTAGTTCGATTTGAGTAAGAGCGCATTCCCAAAAAAAGGGTCATTATCAATCTTGCTTGTCGCAAAATAAATTTTGCACTCCAATCACACCGAAGCAAAATAAATTTTGCACTCCAAGAGCAAAGACGCAAAATAAATTTTGCACTCCAAGAGCTAAGACGCAAAATAAATTTTTCACTCCAAGAGCAAAGACGCAAAATAAATTTTGCACTCCAAGAGCAAAGACGCAAAATAAATTTTGCATTAAAATCGGGCCTTCAAGATTTATCGAATTTTGATTTTGTAATTTGTAATAATTGATAGTGTACTAGGTGGGGTTCAAAAAAATACCTCAACGGTTATATGGTCTTTTTGAAAAATAACATTTGTAAAATCATAAACCAATCCTTGTCGTTTTTGTTGGTTTTATCCTTTATAATCTGAGTTTTATTAATATAATTGGAGAAATTAACCCAATGAAACAAGTCGCCCCTTTACGTTACGATGTTATTTTCAAAAAGGCGTTTAGTCACCCAAACCTTTTCACCGCGTTAGTCAAGGATTTCCTTGGCATCCAATTGGAAATTGATGAGGTGGAAAATGACAAAGCTTTTATTCCACCGGTGGGTAATGTGGCTACCAAATTCTATTTATTCGCTGAAGATTAAAAGAATCGGGTGATTGTTGAAGTAAAACACGCCCATGATTCTGATACTTTTGAGCGTTTTATGTACTATCAATGTAGTGCGATGGTAGAAACCATTATCAGTTCTGAGAATTACACTTTTCCAATAACGGTCATAACAATGGTTTTTTTTACGCAGAAAAAAACGCCAAGTCCAGATAGTGGCATTATTGTGCATGATTTTGAACCGAGAGATTTTATAAGCGGCAAATTGCTTGATAAGGTTTATCTGCGTAAACATAAACTCATTTTTGTGTTTACCAATAAATGGGCTCATAGCAAGACACCAAAGCCATACCGCGAATGGATGCAAGCGATTCATGATAGCCTAGATGGAGAAGTGGATGATGAGGCGTATACCAATCCTTCAATCCAAGAACTTTTTCAGGTGATTGAGAAAGATAAAATTACGCCAGAAGAGCGGGCGCGTATGAAGGAAGAACATAATCAGGAGGCAGCGGAGATGCAAAAATTCAAAGAGGGGGAAGAGAAAGGACGAAAAGAGGGCAAGGATGAAGGCATGAAGGAAGCCGCCCGTAATTTTAAAGCCCTTGGCACCCTGACAGACGAACAAATAGCCAGTTCGACGGGCTTAAGTTTGGAAATCGTCAAGGCACTGTGAAGAAAAATGGTGGATTTTGCTTCGCTGGCCTGCGGCTCGCTTCACTCTACCCACCCTACGCTCGCTACATATAATAAAGGAGCCTCTTGCAAAACGCTTGAACGATAAAACAATAACTTACGAAAACCCTGCAAAATAACAGGAACGAAAATCAGGCCGATGCAAAATAAATTTGGTTTGAAAATTAGCCCTTCAAGATTTATTGAAGTTCAAGAGTTATCTAATTTTTATTTCGTAATGTGTAATGTGTAATGAGTCATTATTTTTGAAAATCGAAATTGTCGATGAAAAGATGTTCAAGTTTCAAAATAGTCTCCCAAAAAAATAACCCCGTTTTGCCTCCCAATTCAAATCCCTAAGATGGACTGTGTCTGTAGGGACTACCCATTTTGGGCTGTTCCGCCCGCCAAGCCTGTCGCGTATGAACCCTTTTTTTGGCATGTTTCGACATAGCCTTGAGAAAAACTGTACTGTAATATCACACCGATCCAGCATCTGATGGTCTGTAGGGATTACTTGACATGCGCTTTGACATGTTTTGTCCCCAAGCCTGTCGCGTATGAACCCTTTTTTGGCAGGTATTGACCTAGAATTGAGAAGAACCGTACTCTAATATTACAGTATCAGCATTATCTTTAGTTTGCGGGAGTGCTTTAGTTTGCGGGAGTGCAAAATTTATTTTGCCATAGCCCGATTGGAGTGCAAAATTTATTTTGCCATAGCCCGATTGGAGTGCAAAATTTATTTTTCTTCGGTGTGATTGAGATTGATAATGACCTTTTTTCGGAAATGCGCCCAATGTTTGTGCGTCTTAAAAGTCATCATGTGATATTAATTTCATTTAGAATTGACAATCGTTAGAGGACAAACGAAGATGAAAATCATGAAGTTTTTTCTCATCATTCAAGCCGCTGTTTTAGCGGTATTGATAAATATGTCAGCCTTTGCGGAGTTACCCCAGCTGACAACAACACCGCTTTCGGGGGTCACTTTTCCCGAAAGCGTAGTTGATCTCAACGCGAGTTTTACCCTTGATGGTGTCTCAATCGAAGGGGGTATTTTACCGCTGTTGAGCCAAACGGTTACCGCACTTGATATGGGTAATTTTTCGACCTTTGCTCAAGTCAACGGTATCATGCGAGTTACCGGCACCGGCACCGATGAGGGAGTGGAATTTTTCTTTATGCCGCCCTTGGAGGAAAATATTGAGATCGTTAATACTGGCGGTCCTGATTTAAACGTTGTAGGGGATGGCAGTTACGTCGCGACCGCTACTAACGGTTTGCAGATACGTTTCTACTCTGCCCCAAAATACCCTGCTTTATTATTGGAAGCCATTGGTGGTGTAGCGGCTGGTGCGTGGGTGACGGTTAACGAGGATGGCCGAATCCTTATGAATATCATCGAGGCCGATGGCACGAGTAAGTTAATCGCCGGTGCTTTTGAGCCGGAAGTCATACCAAGTGAGCTGTCACCGGGCATTCATTTTGAGGGAATAGCCGGTGCTGAAGAAACGGCAACCCTCGTTTACAGCGATAGCACTCAACAGAAATTCCACCAAACTATAGTGGACCGACTGGCGTTGGATGCAGCGGTGGAACCCTTTAGTGATCAGCTTAGTCTTTCGCTGGAGCATCATGCTGACGGTACCGCACATTTCGTACTGGACGGCAATCCTTGGTATGCTATACCAGAAATGGCGGTGACTTTAGTGAGTGACAACCCCAATCCACCCGTCATTAATGTGCTTACTGCAAATACAGTAGAATTAATCACTAGCGAGGGAATACGTCAAGTACTACACATTGCTGCTGGGGAAACGGCTCCTAGTAATACTCCAACAGAAACGCACCACTTTGTAGCACTCAAATACGCCGGCGAGTATATCTTCGCAGACCAAGGCGGAGGTAAAGATGACGGCGGCGGCAATATCCAAGTCGGCGGCGGTACCAAACCCAGCGAGTGGAGTACTTTTCTGCTGATCGAGAATGGTGATGGCACCGTCCATTTGCGTACTTTCGACAGTAGTTACATTCAAGCTTTCAACAATGGTATTACCCGTGCTACGACAACCAGCCCTATTGACAAAACGCTTTTCAAGCTCATTCCCGGAGGCGATGGGAAGTGGACACTTCAGTCATTATATAATGGAAAGTACATGAATGTGTCTGGCAGCGGCATTGTTAGATTCGAATCCACTGAGATTACCCACCGATTTTATATCGTAGAGCTCGAAAAAATGCGCCGCTTTGTGAGGCTCAAACGCTTTGATACTGGCGAGTACCTCTTCGCAAACCAAGGTGGAGGTGACAATATCCAAATAAACGGCAGCACCGAACCCAACGACTGGAGTACCTTCTTCCTAATCGAAAACGGCGATGGTACCGCCCACTTACGTGCTGCCGATGGTCATTACGTTTACGCTGGGAGCAATGGTGTTATTCGTGCTACAGCAAATGTATCTGATGACCGGACGCTTTTCACACTCATTGATATAGGTAATGGAAAGTGGACGTTCCAATCACCTTACGGGCATTATCTGAATATCCACAACAACATTGTCCTTAGAGCCGAGGCTACCGACATTGATCTCCAACTTGAGATCGTAGATGTTCCAGTACCGGAGGACAATCGCTTTGTGGCACTGCATGCCTCGGTCAATGAAGATGATCAGGAGGTTGAAGAGGGTGACGTTACTGATGTGAGTTACGAGGGATACGTCACCGCAGCACTCAACTCAAACTACCCCCAGGTCGTAGCGTCCTACGACACTGTGGAACAGCGGACGTTTTTCCATTTTATTGAAATGGGCGATGGTACAGTGCGTATACAAGTTCCTACGAACAGCAAATACCTCAAAGCCGAGGGTGGCGGCGGTGGAGATGTCATTCAAGGAGAACTCTTAGGAAACGAAGAATGGGTGACCTTCAAGGCTATCCGCAGTCTTCCGATATTGTCCGATGGCGAGGTTATGTTTCGGACTGACAATAATCACTATCTCAACATTACCCCAGAGGGTGGTTTTGAGGCTACAGCGACCACCTATACGGACGCTACTGTCTTCAGGATTGCAGAACTTGAGAAACCGCATTTTCTACCCACTGGTCCGGTCAAGATTCAGGTAGTCAGTAACGGAAGGCACTTTGCGACCCGCAACCCCGGTGACGAAAGTTGGGTGCGTCCTTACGACAATGACGGTAAGCCGTATCGTTTTAGGGGTGCTTTCAACCTGATCGATAATGGTGATGGCACTATCTCTATCCAGAGCATAATGTTCGGTACTTACCTCACAGCAGTTAACGGTGGAGGTGATTCTATTCGATACGATGCCACTGAACCTCTGACTTCATCCGAACGCTTTGAAGTTGTTTATGGCTTACCTACTTTGAATGACAATGAGGTGTTGCTCAGGACTGATTCAGGCAACTACATGACAATCGATGATGTGGGCCACACAAGCGGTACCCGTTGGATTCAAGCAACTGCCACCAGCTATGAAGAGGCTGAAGCTTTGATTATCGCTCAGGATAAACAGGAAATCGGGGATGCTAAAAAGAGTTCTGTTGCTATTCGTTCTGCTTCTCAGCGTCAAAGTTATTTCTACAATAATTCGGGGATTCGAGTTGGAATAAAGACTAAAGCTAAAATTACTAATGGTATTGTTGAGAATGAAATCTTTACCCTGTTTGAATACGACGATGGCTATGCGCATTTCAGAACTGGGAATGATGCTTACCTGAGTAGTGCAACGAATTATTTTGACCTCGTTAGTACGTCAGAAGTATCTGCTTGGGAAACTTTCAAATTACTTCCTGCAACTGGGTATCAGAGTGTATATCCTGGGTATAGAACCGTTAAAATTCAGGCAGTCAACGGCCAATGCATTATGTATGACTCTTATAACACGGTATTTGAACTTAATGATGACTGCACAACCGTTGAGACTGACTGGAACATCGTTGATCTTGATGCCTATCCTACCTCTCAACTAGTGCATATTCGGTCCAAGAGCACGAATAAATATGTTACTGCTTATGGTGATAATGACTGGCCTAGAATCAGGGTCAATCGTGACACACCTGGGAGTTTGGAAACCTTCATGATGACAAACTATCCCAACAGCACCATTAGCTTAAAGACGTACCATGATAATTATTTACAAACAGTCACTTACATTAACGGCGAAGATTCAACCGCTCAGACTTTAACGGGAGATTCAGAAACGCCTAAGAAATACGGCCTTAAACTCAACAGCGATGGTTCGGTGAGCTTCAGGGATTATGAGACTGATTATGATCTGGTCGCGGAAGAAGGTGGCCGACTGAGTCCAGTTAGTTCTACGGATACTGATGCTAATGATTTCTACATTGAAGAATATGTTCAGGAAATGGCAGTCGTGGATATCTATGATGAAAGTACAGCAGAATTAGCCATTCCTATTCCAGGTACAGAAGGCATTGAAGCATTTATTTTGACGGATGTCGAGGAAATAGGAACTGGAATCAAGCAGTCGGCTTTTGGAGAACTGGAATCAGTCAATGTCACTGCTACTCTTTCGCAACTCCCCGGTATGGGTATGTTTTCCTCATTGGATGGGTTAATACCGATGCGAGGCAGTGTCAGCTATATGTCCGGTGCCGATCTGAAAAATACGGTACTGGGGACAAACTTTCCACTCAACGACGACGTTAAGTACTTTGATATCTTGCTTGAAACCGGTGTGGAACTTCAGTTTGGAAGTATAACTTTGGAGGCACCTCCTGCACCTGGTTTCGGCGCGAGCACACTGGAGATTGCAATCGATCACAGGTCACCAGGGATGTTTATGTATGCAGCGTTACCTCTATTTGAAGAAATGTCAGAGGCATCTGGGGTTCCACTTCCTGAAGAGATGGGTGTCGGTATTTCGGGTAGGCAAAACATTCCCTACACGCCGTGGGTCGAAGAGATTCCTACGCCTAAAGACGACCCGAGTTTCAATGGTTCGATATGGTTAACGGGTACAATTCCGGTTCCCAATATACCAGGTTTGTCTGAGATGATAAGTCTATCGGTCACTGGTGATGCAACGCTCGCTCTTAATCCTGACCGCTCAGGACTTTTATCGAATGAAGCCAATTTTTTGGCACCGGTAAAACTTATCAAACAGTTGGGACTCAACGGCGAGTTAACCGGTGAAATTAATTTCTGTGGTGAAAAAGTTGAGGACTCTGCTTGTGGCTTTGGAATCAGTCTAGGCACTGCTTCGCTGGTGGTTAACAACGAAGACTTAACTAATCCATGGATAGCTTTTAGCTATCGTGCTAACCCAGCTGATGAGTTCAAGCTACCTTTTGGCTTAGAACTGCCAGTGCCCATTTCTGCCGTTTATGAGCTTAACACGGCAATAGATGCGTACATCGACAAAAATAACCCCTATCTCAAAATTACCTATAAAACTGAAAGTTTTAGTGGACTTGGTACATCACTGGAAGGGACATTTGAAGTCGATAAAACGAAAATGGAATTCGATGGTCAGTTAGGTCTTGCCAAGATGCTCAAAGTTGTTATTTCGGGCTATGCTGATAAAACCGGCCAAGCGTCGTTTACCGGTAAAATCAAGCAAATGTTCAAGGGCAAAGCCAAAAGGAAGATCGCCGGCATCAAATTCAAAGTGAATTGGAAGATTGAAGGTGTGATCACTGTGAATATTACTTTCGATGCCGGTGCTCCTACAATCACACTCATTCCAGAAATGAAAGCGTGTGGTGGTATCAGTGCGGGCAAGAAGATTAAAGCTTGCGATTCTGTTAGTGCTACCGCCGAAATCGACACCAGCGATGGCAGAATCAGGGTTTGTGCTAATGTCCCCGGCCTAGGACAAAAATGCGACAAAATCTGAGGTTGTTTTTGCTCTGAGTTGTGCTTCTCGCCTAAGCTATTAAGCTAGGGCGAACACGCAAGGGCAGCCCCTACAGCCCTGTAGGGTGGACAACGTCTTTTGGTTGCCCACCACAAATCAACTTAAAGCCCCAAGTCATTTGACTTGGGGCTTTTTTTATGCACAATGCACGTTAGAAACCAGAATGCCGATGATTTTTATGAGTTCATATTTTAATGAACAGACTGCTTTTTAGCGGGTTTTATCCGTGCATTGCATCAATCGGTTATATTTGATGAACCCTATAAACAATCCATTGCCAAAAAGTTGTTTAAAAATAATCCATTATCTTCAAATGGAGAGTGAACCGTTTTGGTGACTCATTCATTCTACGTGGTCACATTATATTTAAATTCCTGTTTCTGATGAAGCGGAAATAACATTAATGAAAATAATATAGGCTAATCCTAAATGACTGCAAACAACCTGTGGAAAGGCGTACAAGCATTGTTTATCGAGCTATTCGTCTACAGTTCGATCTGGATGGCTGGCGTGATCGCATCGGTCACGCTCTACACACAAACAGTGCTATTGTCCAAGAAAGTACTGCTCGCCGCTCCTTTGACCTCATTTGATTTCAATCCGGTCATCGCAGTCTTTGTGGAAGGAGTTGTGATCTACACTGCGGATCATCTGCGCGACTTGAAAAAGCAAGAAACCGCCGATGTCAATAATATCCACAAGCGCCGTTTAAGCTTCCGCAAAACTTGGATGAAGCTCTTATGCGTAGGAGGAACGTGTACGCTGATCTATATTTTCTTTATTTCCAGTTGGGTTGTTGTAGCACTGTTTCTCTCACATATTTTTTTGGGACTGCTTTACGCCATGCCACTTAGTCGGCTCCGCTTCCCACATCACCCCTCCATCAACATTCATGGGGCTACTCACCTAATCCCAGTACAGACAGGGATTCAATTTCGCCTCAAGGATATTGCCTTTCTAAAATCATTTTACGTGGCCGCCTGTGTGACATTCATGACCGTAGCAGCACCCATTGCCTTTTTCTCAATGGGTACGACAGCGATACCTTGGGGGGCCATGCTTCAACTGAGTCTGTTTATATTTACAACATCGTTGATTATTGAGAACTTGCAAGATTGCCGTGACATTAGGGATGACTGGAAAAATGGGACTAAGACGCTGCCGGTGGGAATGGGAATCCGGCGCACTAAACTCTTCTTGATCTACGTAAATGCCTTATATTCTTTGGTACACTTGCTGTTACCCTTATTACCCAACGTGATTCCCAGTCTAGCCAATGTCGAGGTCATAGAACTACGTGCCGAGATGGTTATCGTTACCGTGTTCTGTAGCATAGCCATCGTGTATTTTACCTTTGACACTCCTCGGTTTCTGTTCTCTGTGCTGCTAGAGACCATTTACCTGCTTCCCATTATCTTATTTGTTCTGTTCACGATCATGGACATCTCACCTTTTTTCCCCAACCCTAAGTACGCCCCGATATCACTCACTTCGATATGGCTGGTTACTGTTTGTTTCGTTTCCAATATAGGCCTCTTCATCGCCTATGCTGCCAGCAACCGAGACGTGGTTCACGTCCCAAATATCACCACCGGTAAACAAGGTACACAGGTCGTGTTCTTTTTCATGTTTTTTACCCTTGCGGTGGGAACTATCATGTTACTCGTCTTGATGACGCAGATCATTGCCCAACAAAAGTCAATCACGGCGTTAGCAGTTTGTCTAACCGTAATCGGTTTTTATTCACTGTGGTTTGCCCTTCGCAGGGATCGACAATCATCTAGGTAAGCTATTCGATAGTATCATCGTAATCACTGCCCGCAATTTTTCCTCATTCTAACGTTCCCGCCCTGGAACCCAAAAACCAGTTCCCATTGTCAGTCCTCCTGTTTCATCTCCCGCCTGATCAGAGCAGGGGTTTTTTGCGACCAGCGTTGGAAAGCCTTACGGAAGCTCCGCTCGTCGCTGAATCCCAACTGGGAGGCTACCTTTTCAATGCTGATGCGTTCGTTAGCGAGCAATGACAGCGCTTTGGCGTAACGGGCCTCGTCCAGCAGGGCGCGGGCGCTGCTACCTGAGGCACTTATGCGCCGTTGCAAGCTGCGGAGGCTCATTCCCATACGCTGTGCCAGTCTGAATACGGTATAGTCGCCCTTTGTCGCATTATGCACGATAGCCTCGCGGATGTCTGCAAGCTCATCGGTATTCTCCATGCCAAGTTCCTGACGAAGGCAGGCCAATTGCCATTCAAGCGATTCCCGTGTTTCTATCCGGGCCTTCTTGTTTGGCCAATCTGGTTCCTTGTGGTGGGAGACTAGGGCGTTGAAATCAGCTTGAAAGGTAACCGGAACTTTGAAGAAATCTTCATAAACGGACACGGGGTTTCGTGCCGCGTGCCGGAACTGCACACGGGCAAGTACCTCGTCGCCAAAGCATTCCCGTGTGATTCTCGCGCCAAGCCCAATGCAGACTTCCCCACCCATGCCCTCATCAATTTCGTCAAAGGGGTGGTAGAGCCGCAGGATTCGCTCGGTGGGGGTATCGTTCGATTCAATCTCAAGTTTGTCAGCAAGCAAATCACTGTTCTGTACCAACAGTTCCTGCATTGTGTGCATATCAGGGGCCATGCTCAACAACCGCCACGGCGAACCGAGAAAGGTGAACGGAACAATCCGTGTCAGTTGAAGGGATAAATTCTTCCCTGGCTGGGCTTTGGCTAACAGGCGAAAAACCTTCAATATGAACTCATCGGGTATACGGGTGTCCGGGTCCATCAGAGCAGTCGGGCTCAGACCGGTCGCCTTGGTGATGCGTTCGATAGGCACGCCAACAGAGGCAGCAAAGAACGTGATGACGTTGCCTAGACTCGCTAGGATACGGTGCTTTTTTGGGGTTTTATTTTGAGAAAACATGGGTATCACATCCAAGTTGGGGCTTTACGCCGATCAGCTTTACTGATAACGATATCTAACCGATTACCTAAATGAACCAATAGAAATCGGAGCCTTTTTTGCTAAGGCGAATTTTCCTCCAACGGTGTCCCCCATGGGGGGCTTGAGCGTCGCTCTAAAATTTTGAATCGCCCGCTATGGCACGCGAACCAAAATCGCCAGCAGGGCATTTTTGAAAAAACCTTTAAATAACAATATCTTCAATATTTAAGCAATATCTATTCAGATATCTATTGTAAATGAACGATTGTTATAAAGTTTTGGTCAGGGCCTCGTCAAAGTCATCGGCAAGTTATTGATTTCATAAAATGAAATGATGAGGTTTATTGAATAACCTCTTTATAAACAATAGGTTATAAATGATGATATTTTTGATGCCAAAATTTGACCTAAAAACCTTTAATATTCAGAATATTAGTCTCGACTTTGACGTAGCCCTGTCGTTTTGGTAGTCCCTACAAACCGGCACTGTGGATGGGAAAGCTTCAATGAGCGTGCTTTAATGACGGATTGAGCTTATAAATAGAGAGTGATTTTGACGTGTTTACGGTTTGATTAATTGGAGCCTCTTGCAAAACTATTAAGCAGAAACGATAAAACAATAACTTTTCAGGCCAATGTTTTTGCGCGCAAAAAACATTGGCCTGAAAACGAGAAGTTGATGCCATGTAAGTTTTTGATTTGCCGGGGCACGTCGGCTTTTTGCAAGTCCCTCAATTGGTTTATAAAGCGAAGGGAATGTACTCAAGGCCGGTAATGCCTCATTACATTTTTATACTTAGCCCTGTCATAGATTGAACTTAATTATGAATCATTCGGTAGGCCGATTACGCCCCTCTCGACTAATCCACTTGACATCGAGCTCTATTTTTTGCTCACCCCAAAGTCGCGATTTAAACAGTGTCAAGTATATTTCCCCCCATAAGTCATTTTTTTAAACCACTCATAGTTCATGGTATTTATCAAGGTAACTCATTGATTTGAATAAATCCCATTTAACGATCCCAGTGCCGGTTCGCCCCCTTTGAAAAAGGGGCCTAAGGGGATTTAAAGCATTTTAGGTTCGTCTCCCTTTGAAAAAGGGGAGTTGGGGGGATTTCGTGAATGAAACCCGTTTTTCAAGACGGGTAAATAAAACAAAACTAATATAATGAGCAATAGGCCAATATGTACCCACCATACGCCTATCCAAGGCGGGACATCGCCATGTTCTACCCATTTTTTTGCCACATTCAGCAAATTGTTATAAATCAAATAAATGAGAATGCCAAATAAGATTTTGGCGTAATGTCCTTGACGCGGCGTAGTGTGAGATAAGGGTATGGCTAGGGCCGCCAGTAAAATGACTGATAAGGGTAAAGATAAACGCCATTGTAATTCAGCTTGTAGTGAAGCTTCTGATGTAAACCAAAGTAGATAGGTAGGCAGGGCCTCCCGTTTGTCACTTGGAAGCGCATCAATACGTTTAGGAATTCTAATGCGATGCTCTGCAAATTCAGTGATGACATAACTTAAACTGCCAGGGCGACTTTCATAACGATAACCCTCAATTAATACTAAATATAATTCATCCGCTTGCATTAACTGATAACCTTGTTTGGCCACCATAACGATCTGTTTATGATCTAAATTAACCTGCACAAATAGAGTGTGCATTGTATTGCTGTCAGAATCAATGTTTTCTACATAAAAAATGCCGTTGCCGTGATTAAACTCTCTAAAGCGTCCAGCGGCTATACCACCGACTTCTGCCATCGTTTTCAATTGGACTTGTAAAAGTCCCCTTTGATTTTCAGCCCAAG
>JAYQWI020000789.1:0-2805 GCA_035871815.2 Candidatus Parabeggiatoa communis | reverse complement strand
TATATTTCATTTTTCATTCTTAATCCTAAATTCTATTCACACACAATTCACACACATGAGCAATACCGTCATTCCATCTACTCCCCCATCAACTGGGGAACTCTCCCCTTCTTCGTCACAAGAGGGATTCAATGACCAATATTACATGGCACACGCTTTACGCTTAGCTGAAAGAGGTTTATGGAGTACTGATCCTAATCCTCGCACGGGCTGTGTCATTGTGCGTGATGGTGAAATTGTCGGGGAAGGGTGGCACCAAGTTGCAGGTGAACCTCATGCCGAAATTCACGCCTTACAAATGGCAAAAGAAAAGGCCAAGGGTGCAACCTGTTATGTGACTTTAGAACCCTGTTGTCATTATGGCCGTACACCGCCTTGTACAGAGGCGTTAATTAAAGCGGGGATTTCCAGGATAGTTGTGGCAACGACGGATCCAAATCCAATAGTGTATCGAAAAGGCATTGGGCAGTTGTCAAAAGCGGGTATTACGGTAGACACGGGTATTTTGAGTCAGGAAGCGGAACAACTGAATCAGGGTTTTTTCATGCGGATGCGCCATAATCGTCCGTATGTGCGTTGTAAATTAGCGATGAGTTTAGATGGACGCACTGCGATGGCTTCTGGAGAAAGTAAGTGGATTACTTCTAACGATGCTCGCTTGGATGTGCAATGTTTACGCGCCCGTAGTTCAGCGATTATGACAGGAGCCGGAACCGTTTTGTCTGATGATCCACAACTGACAGTGCGTGAGGATGAACTACCTTGCCAGTTGCCTTTTGATAAATGGGCTACCCTTAAACAACCCTTACGGGTAGTCATTGATACGCATTTAAGTATGCCAGAACATGCCCGTATGTTAAGCCTACCTGGGCAAACGGTGATTTTTACCGCTTCCAAAAGTGAGGCCATAAAATCAATGCTTGAAAAAGTAGGGGCTCAGGTTATTTATTTACCGGGTAAAGATAGAGCAGTTGATTTGCCAGCAGTGTGTCAACAGCTCGCTGAGGAATACCAAGTCAATGAGCTTTTTTTGGAAACAGGTGCCACTTTAAGCGGTTCGATGCTACGTGCCGGTTTGATTGACGAATTAGTGATTTACATGGCACCCATGATCATGGGTAACAAGGCACGCGGATTATTCAATCTACCCGATCTAGACTCTCTTAATCAACATATTTCACTTTCAATTGTCGATATACGTGCCATAGGCCGCGATTGGCGCATAACATGTTCAGTAAACAGTGAACAGTAATCAATTATCAAATGCAATTGGCGTTCAAACTTTAGTTTGAATTGGCGTTCAAACTTTAGTTTGAATTGAATTTCCGTTCATACTACGTTCCGAACGTAGCGAGATCAACTTTAGTTGACGATCTAAACAAAACTTTCAGGGTCAACTTATGTTAGAAACCACTTTAACTCAACCGGCAAAACCGGCTTATTGGTCAAGAAACTGCCCACAGGAGACTCGATCTAGAGATGACCCTAAGCCTGTTACGGTTTTACGACTACCCACTCAAGATGAACTACCCTGCGATGATGGAGTACCCATGGAAACTGAACGACATAGACTTCAAATGGAGCTATTAATTAATTCTCTTGATCCTTGGTTAGAGCAACAGGGTGAAGGTTATGTCGGCGGTAATATGTTTGTCTATTTCAGTGATAAACAGCTACGCAATCAGGATTTTAAAGGCCCAGATGTCTTTGTCGTGCGGGGTGTTTCACAAGTCGAGCGCAAGAGTTGGGTTGTTTGGGAAGAGGGCAAAGGCCCAGATATTGTGATTGAACTGTTATCTGAAAGCACTGCAGCCGTCGATAAAGCGGAAAAAAAGACGGTTTATCAGAATCAGTTAAAAGTGTGGGAATATTATTGGTTTGATCCGTTTAATTCTGAAGACTTCGTAGGTTGGACACTGGAAAAAGGGGTTTATCAGAAGAAAGCCTTGGATGCTCAAAATCGATTGATGAGTGAGCAACTCGGATTGGCTTTAGTGCGGTGGGAAGGCGTTTTTAATCGAGTCAAAGCCGTTTGGTTACGTTGGGCAACGCTTGAAGGTGAGTTATTGCCCACGCCTGAAGAATATGAACGTCAACGTGCCGAACGATTGGCTGCCAAATTACGCGCTTTGGGCATTAATCCCGATGAACTGGGATGAGGCAGCTTGGAATTGATGAAACTTTGTCGCAACGGGTTAAACCTTTGTGGCAAAGATCGCAATAAGAGTTACTACGCTTGTTGATGCAAGCGTCTTGTGATGAACGCTTAGCTTACTTGGGTAAGCACTCACTACAACGGATGACTGGGATAAAAATCATTCACTCACAAACCTCATTCGTTTATCCCCGTAATTCGTTGTACTCATATTTTATTATACTTGCCCAAAGGCGCTTACACGGTTATCCTCACTTCTCTTGGTGCCAAGAAATGGGGTTTGATTGAAGTTGCGAGGTTCAAATTTTTTCGCGCTCGAAAGGGCAGACACGCAGGGCTGCCCCTACAATACCCCGCGTATTCAGGGAATTTCTGGGCGAACCAGCGTGTTCGCCCAGGCTTAACTACTACTTCCGCGGTGTTCTAGCCTGTTCTTCCACTTGTTCCATGCTAATATGACGAACATCTTTGCCTTTAGCAAAATAAATCAAGTATTCGCAAATATTACATGAATGAGCGGCAATCCGTTCCAAAGCGCGTGCCGACCACAATGTATTTAAGACAATCGGAATAGTGCGTGAATCTTCCATCATATAAGTTATCAACTGACGACTGATACTATCACATTCTTGATCGACTTTCTGATCTTC
>JAYQWI020000788.1:0-16110 GCA_035871815.2 Candidatus Parabeggiatoa communis | reverse complement strand
TTATATATACTCGGTGATTTATTTGAAATTTGGTTAGGTGATGATGATGACACGCCCACTTATCCCGATGTTTTAAAGGCTTTGCATAATCTAACAGGCAATAATGTGCCCATCTTTGTCATGCACGGTAATCGGGATTTTTTGTTAGGCGAGGGCTTTGTTGCTGCCACCGGTTGTCAACTCCTATCCGAACCTGTTGTGATTGATCTATATGGTACCCCAACCCTATTAATGCATGGCGATACGCTTTGTACCTTGGATGTTGATTATCAGGCTTTTCGTCAACAAGTGCGTCATCCCAAATGGCAAGCCCAATTTCTGGCACAACCTTTAGCACAGCGGCGTATCCTCGCTCAACAAGCGCGTGCTAAAAGCCAAGCCAAGACGCAAACGACGACAGAAGAGATTATGGATGTGACACCTGAAGCGGTCATTTCAGCCTTGGAAACGCATGGCGTTTATCACTTGATTCATGGACATACCCATCGTCCCGCAATACATCAAGTGACAATCAATGGACAGACAGCAATCCGTCGAGTCGTTGGAGATTGGCGTGATAACAGTGCGAAAATAATCAGTTCTACCCCTGAAGGTTGTCAACTGATTGATTTGAGGAAAGGATAAAGGAGAAAATCATTTTGTCATTTGAGTGATGAATGATGTTGATATCGGTGGGCATTGCCCACCTGAACCGGTAGCCCTACAAAATCACGCTACTCAAAATGTTGATGTCGATGTTAAAGGGATATCCTTTCCCCCTCCCCCTTAGTGTTACGCTAACAAAGCTATATTCCTTTTCAGTTTTTTCATCGCGTTGCTTTCAATTTGACGAATCCGCTCAGCCGAGACTTTGTAATGTGTTGCCAATTCTTGCAATGTGACTTTCTTCTCACTCAACCAACGTTTTTTCAAAATGTCTTGACTACGGGCATCCAATTTTCCCATGGCGAGGTGCAATTGTCCTTGTCCATGTTTTTTCCACTCTTCTTTTTCTGTAATAATGCCAGGATCATAGCGAGAATCTTCCAAAAAAGCCGCCGGTGCCATATCGGCTTCATCATCATTAGCGTCGCTTGCACTATCAAATGCCATGTCGTGTGTGTTTAGCCGAGTTTCCATTTCTAACACGTCTTTAGTCGTTACACCTAAATCTTTGGCCATATTTTCCACTTCAGCTAGAGTCAACCAACCTAAGTGTTTCTTCGCACTACGCAAATTAAAGAACAATTTACGTTGAGATTTTGTTGTCGCCACTTTGACAATACGCCAATTGCGTAAAATATATTCATGGATTTCTGCACGTATCCAATGCACCGCAAACGAGACTAAGCGCACACCAAAAGTGGGATCAAAGCGTTTCACGGCTTTCATGAGGCCAATATTACCTTCTTGAATCAAGTCCGATTGTGATAGTCCATATCCCCGATAGCTGTACGCAATATGCATGACAAAGCGCAAATGTGACATCACAAGTGTGCGAGCAGCTTCAATATCATTATCACGATGTAAACGCTCTGCTAAATCACGTTCTTCTTGAACGGTAAGCATTGAAATCGCTTTAATAGCGTGGGCATAACCTTCAATGTTAGCCCCAGGAACAGCAAGCTGCATATTTAAACTTAGTGCTTGTGGCATATCAATTCTCCCCTGTATGAAATGATACTCGTGTGCGAGTGTATTTATCTTATAATCATTCATTATTATTAAATATAGACGACATTGGGTACGGGTTCAATTTAATAAGTAACGGGTTTTATCAAAAAAGAATGAAAAAATGAAAATTGCTCATTGATATAGCTTGCATTGTCAATTATTAGCCTCAGCAAATAGCAACTCACTTTTTTTAGCCGTTATTTTTATAACCATTTGATTTAAAATAAATTATTTTTTATTTGCCCTAAATCTAGCAGAAACGGCCTATCACGATGCTTCGCAAATTGCAAATTAGGTGTACCCTATTTAATGAATTTTGCAAAAAACGTGTTTTCCAAAAGTTAAAGCAAATTGAAACTGATCAATTTAACGCTTTTCAACGCGACACTCTGTTGTTTTATCCCTAAAATCATCACATTAAACCGCACCGAAATTGATGAACTTCTGTACTTCTCTACACTGATTGAATTTCTGAATACATCAATACCTTGATATAAAAAGGCTCTGTTTAAAATTGTTGACGATAATGCTAGGTTATTTTGACGATGTCAAGCGATTTGCTATTATTCGGTTAATTCATTAGGATAAAAAGATGAAATCTAAACGTTTCAATGCTTTACAAGACTGGTTGCAACCCCACTTGGGTATCGAAGTTCCTCAGCTAGTTGCTATCACAAATGATGCCAGTTTTCGTCGTTATTTTCGGGTGACTATGGCGGATAGTGCTTATATCGTTATGGATGCGCCGCCCGATAAAGAAAATTGTAGGCCATTTATTGATATTGCTCAGCGTTTACAGGCCAGCGGCTTGAATGCGCCCCGGATTGTGGCAAGTGATCTTGAGCAAGGCTTTTTATTATTAACGGATTTTGGATCGCAATTATATTTAGCAGCCCTGAATGACGAGAAACAGGTTGAAAGCCTATATGGTGATGCCTTAGCGGCTTTAGTGATCATGCAAGCCCACACAGATACTGATGGATTGCCGCTTTATGATCACGCTTTATTGCATAGAGAAATGGATTTATTTACAAACTGGTTAGTTGATAAACATTTAAACTTATCGCTATCATCGGCTGATCAAAACAGTTTAGAGCAGTGTTTTGAATTATTAAGCAGCGAGGCTTTGTCACAACCTCAAGTATTTGTTCACCGCGACTATCATTCGCGTAATTTAATGGTTATACCCCAACATAATCCAGGGATATTAGATTTTCAGGATGCTGTAAAAGGCCCGGTGACTTATGATCTGGTTTCCTTATTGCGAGATTGTTATATTGCATGGCCTCATAAACGGGTGAACGGCTGGATCAAGCATTATTATAAACAAGCGCAACAAGCTGGAATTTTGGAAGGTGTTGATGAGACTGAATTTTTACGTTGGTTTGATTGGATGGGCATACAGCGACATTTAAAAGCCAGCGGCATTTTTGCCCGGTTATATCACCGTGATGGCAAAGCGGGCTACCTTAAAGATATTCCGAGAACTTTACATTATATCGTCGAACTGGGACGACATTATCCAGAAATGGCGTTTTTACAAGCCTTAGTTAGCGAACGGGTGCTACCCGCATGCCAATAATGATTTTTGATTTATGTTAGACTTAATACCACTTTTCAGATAATTTTTTCAAAAAGGCTCAAATTTTTTCGTTCCTTAAGTATGAACTCCAATTCAAACTGTCGTTTTGGCTTGATAACTCAATAATAAAAAAAATGCGAGCAATGATTCTTGCAGCGGGGCGGGGAGAGCGTATGCGCCCTCTGACGGATACAGTACCTAAACCGTTATTAAAAGTGGCCGGGCAAAGCCTGATTGAATATCATATTCAACATTTAGTGGCCGCAGGGTTTACCGATATTGTGATTAATCATGCCCACTTAGGGGAACAAATTGAACGCACCTTAGGCAACGGCCAGCGTTACGGGGCACAAATACAATATTCTCCTGAAGGCACACAAGCATTGGAAACCGGTGGCGGGATTTTTAACGCCTTACCCTTATTAGGCAACGCCCCTTTTTTAGTCGTCAATGGAGACATTTGGTGTGATTATCCTTTTGAGCAATTGCCCCCTACATTGGCAGGATTAGCCCATTTAATTCTCGTCAACAACCCAGTGCATAACCCTCAAGGCGATTTTTGCCTGAAACAGCAACACGTTTCTCAAGACGGCGATTCGCGTTTAACATTCAGCGGTATAGGTGTTTATCACCCAACCTTATTTAACCATTGCTCCAAAGGCCGCTTTTCTCTTGTGCCCTTATTAATCAAGGCGATGCAAGCCAGGAAAGTCAGCGGTGAGCATTACAAAGGTTTATGGATAGATGTGGGTACACCTGAAAGATTGCAGCAGCTAGAACAGATCATCTTATCCTACATCTAATCTTTATCTTTCTCATTTAGGAGAGTCAATCAAAATTTTGGATAGAATACAAATTGGACGCAACTCTGTAAAACAAGCTAGATGGAAAATTCTACTGGGTATTCCATTGATTTACCTTCCGATCCTACTCAGTATACCGTTTGTAATTATTTGCGTAGTGGTTATACGGCTTCATTTAAAGTTAGTCGGGGGAATGGAAATTAAATCCTATTGGGATTTCGTGCCCTCATGGATAAGCCATCGATATACCTCTGAAAATCAAATTATCAGATCGAAAAAATTGGCGTGGTTACATCTCAGTGGATACAAATTATTCTGGATATTCAATTGTAAACTCTATTGTCCATTAAGTGTGGCCTTGTTTGATTACACCACTTACTTGGTTAAAATTGTAGAAAATTGGTGGTGTCCGTTTTACCATGAGAAGAAATCTGACTATGTGATAGGTGCGATAGATCAATCGTATTGGCATCTCATCCCCCTTGAAAAGGCAAAGCTTCATCCTGAAGATCGCGATAATCCAATCTGGAATGATCAGATAGAAGCGGAAAAAAGTACAACGAATGACTAGTACTCCGTCAACCCAATTTTGTCACTTATTTAATGGTTAAGATAAAGTGTTTTCGATTCTATAAAAGTGACAAAATTAGGTTGATATTGTACTAGGATAACGAATTAAAAATCGTCGAGATGAGAATCGTTATGTATTTCGTGGAAACTTTGACTGAATAAAATCAAACCACCTATTCTCATTTTTCCAAAAAATGATGATAAATCCCTTCTTATATACAATCCTTGTCGTTATAATTAAAACTGACAAAGTGTAAGATTTATACGTCATAAGGCAATATTAATTGGTAATTGAATAATATTGCTTATCTCATTTATTATTTATCATACTGAAATGCCTCATCTTTTAAATGAGTCGTTAAAAGAGATGATTGAATTTCTGAAAATACCAACCATTTTGAAACGGCGCTTTTGAAATCTATCAGCATAACAATAGCATTTAAGCGAATAGCGTTTTCGTTTGAAACGCTGCTCATTCAGATGAACGTGATAATATGAAAAATTGGCTAGACAAAATCCGCTTTAATGAACAAGGCTTAGTTCCTGCTATTGCCCAAGAAATGGGTACCGGTAAAGTACTGATGCTCGCTTGGATGAATCAAGAGGCCCTAAAATTGACAGTCGAACAAAAACGGGCTGTCTATTGGTCCCGATCTCGTGGTAAACTGTGGTTCAAAGGAGAAGAATCCGGGCATGTTCAACAGCTCAAAGACATCCGTCTTGACTGTGATAACGATGTCATATTACTTACTGTTGAACAAGTGGGCGGTGTAGCCTGTCATACTGGACGACATCATTGTTTTTTTCAACAATTGCAAGAAGAACAATGGGTTACTGTTGATCCCGTTTTAAAAGATCCCTCGACGCTTTATAATAAATAATGTCGTTTTTCATATCATTACGGCAAATGGGCAATCCCTTGTGGTTGCCCAAAAATGATGAAGACTAAAGTCAGGACGAAAATTAAAGTGAGCAATGTATTACAAGAACTAGCGCAGATACTAGAAGAACGTAAGACGGCCGATCCCAAGCAATCTTACGTTGCCAGTTTGTATGCAAAAGGCCTCGATACGATTTTAAAAAAAGTCGGTGAAGAGGCCACAGAAACCGTGATTGCCGCCAAAAACGGTGAAGCTAATCAACTGATTTATGAAACAGCCGATTTGTGGTTTCATACCTTGGTACTGTTAGCGCATCAAGGTTTAGGGCCACAGGCCGTGTTAAATGAACTGGAACGGCGTTTTGGCCTTTCAGGCATTGCGGAAAAAGCGCAACGTAATCAACCCAACACGGAGGAAACATGAGCAGCGATCCAGATTGTCTCTTTTGTAAAATTATCGCAGGGGAAATTCCCTCAGAACAACTGTATAGTGATGAACAGGTTATTGTTTTTAAAGACATTCATCCAAAAGCAGCAGTCCATTTATTAATCGTTCCCCGTGAACATATTAAAAGCCTCAATGAGCTTGAAGAACAACATGACGGTTTAATGGCCTACATGATGCGTTTATTGCCAAAGATTGCCAAAGATCAAGGGCTTGATAACGGATTTAGAACCGTGATTAACACCGGCCCCGGCGGAGGGCAAGAAGTCTTTCATTTACACATTCACTTACTAGGCGGCACCGGTTTAGGCAGTGCCTTTTTATAATTGATTCAAAAGGTAAAAAAAAAATGGGCATCAGTATTTGGCAACTATTAATCATCTTAGTGATTGTAGTCGTTTTATTTGGCACGAAAAAATTGAGGAATATCGGCGGCGACTTAGGTGGCGCAATTAAAAATTTTCGCCAATCCCTGCGCGATGGAGAAGAAGAATCGGCTACGAAACCAGAAACAACCGCCGCGAAACCAGAAACAGCCGCTACACCCGAATCGGCAGCCAAACCAGAAACGGCTACCACACCACAACCCGCGGCACAAATGACTCAAGAAGACAAAGGCAAGATTATTGAAGGCCAAGTGACTGACAAGCAAACGAGTAAAGTTTAGTTTAACTCGCGAATCGCGAAACGTCATCTATGGCGTTTCGCAATTCGCCCTTTGCGATAAAAGAACGATTATTATGTTTGATATAGGTTTTTGGGAAATTTGCATTATTGCTATCATCGCTTTAATCGTATTTGGGCCAGAAAAATTGCCCGGAGCCGCTCGCACCGCAGGGCTATGGATAGGCCGTATTCGTCGTATGGTAACGACGGTTAGGCAAGACATTGATCGAGAATTACATCTCCAAGAAATGCGAGACGCTATCCAAGAAAGTGATCAAAATGTTCATCAGTTTCTTGAAGAAACCAAAACGGGTTTGAACGAATTAAATAAACCTATCAGCCTTGATTCTAATCTCGATTCTAAGCCCAACGAAGAAAAAGCTGAAGAAAAAACGGAAGAGTTAAATCCAAAACGCGATTGACAGAGAAAAAAAAGAAATAAACGCTAAAGACGCTAAAGACGCTAAAGGCGCTATATCAAAATCTTTCCTCCTTGCGTCTCCTGCGTCTCTTGCGTCTCTTGCGTTTTAAAAATAATGTTTTAAACTTTTAATTGATAACTAAAAATGACAAAGCCCACATCTCAAAGCAGCAAAGAAATGCCATTTGTTCAACATTTATTAGAACTACGCGATCGGCTATTAAAAACGATTTTAGCCATTTTGCTCATTCTATTTGTGCTGATGCCTTTTGCCAGTGATATTTTTACGCTATTTTCTGAACCCCTACAAACCTTGCTACGCGAACACACCGGAAATAAGATGATCGTGACGAATCCCGTCGCACCATTTTTTATCCCCTTTAAATTAACGCTAGTCTTATCCATTTTTGTCGCCATGCCCTATATCCTCTATCATTTATGGGCATTTATCGCGCCGGGCTTATATCAACATGAAAAATCAATGATTTTTCCGCTACTGGTTTCCAGTAGCCTACTCTTTTATTTAGGTATCCTATTTGCTCACTACGTTGTTTTGTCAATCGTATTTAAATTTATGATCTACGTCACCCCCCCAGGTGTAGACATGATGACAGACATCACACTCTATTTAGATTTTGTCCTCAAAATATTTTTCGCCTTTGGGCTGGCTTTTCAAGTACCCATTGTCACCCTGGTGCTGATCTGGCTAGACATTATGACACCAGAATCACTGGCCAAAAAACGCCCCTATATCATAGTCGCAGCTTTTATCATCGGCATGTTGATGACACCACCCGATATCATTTCTCAAACCTTTTTAGCGATACCGATCTGGTTACTATTTGAACTCGGCCTCTTTTTGGGTCGTATAATGCGGAAAAATCGCACGACAGACGATTCCCAAACCCATTATCCGGTATCATTAGCAGGCGATATAGAGACTGAAAAGGCTCGCGACGCAACCAGCGAGGAACCTAAACGACTTGAAAAGAAGTAATTGTTGAATCATATTGAGGAAGGCATGTAAGGGCAATCCCTTGTGATTGCCCCTTTTTAAAATCACAACTCACAACTCACAATTGGAATCCATTTTGAAAATGCTTTTAAACTTTGGAGAAAAGCTTGAAACACTGATTGAAAGCTTGCTATTTGAAAGTCGATGGCTATTAGCCCCGTTTTACATTGGCCTTGTAGCCGCTTTGATTCTCTTATTGATCAAATTTATCCAAAAATTCTTTCTCATCGTACCGACTGTTTTTGCGACTTCTACTAGCCAATTGATTTTGGACATACTCAGCCTGGTTGATATTGTCTTGATTGCTAATTTATTATTAATGATCATCTTTAGCGGCTATGAAAATTTTGTCTCAAAAATTGATGCCGTTAAAAATCATATTGATCGGCCTGAATGGATGGGCAAAGTCAATTATTCTGGTCTCAAACTCAAAGTGATCGGTTCAATTGTCGCGATTTCCTCAATTGAATTGTTAAAAATCTTCATTAGCATTGCAGAAGCACAGAATCCTAGTTTAGTTGAAGGCAACTTTTTATGGGAAATAGATGTTTTCTGGTTAATCATTATCCACCTCACTTTTGTGGTTTCAGGCGTATTGTTTGCGCTCACAGAAAAAATGATCCATCAGCCACATACTGAGAAAGAACAGAAATAAGGTTATTTAAATAAAATGGGGGGGCAACTGATTTTTATTCCTTTTTAAAGAAGAACGATACAGCAAAAGGGCGAACACGCAAGGCCCGCCCCTACATCAATCCATAAATATTCTTGTAGGGGCATACCTGCGTGTTTGCCCTCTGCGTGTCTGCCCTCTGCGTGTTCGCCCTCAAATTACCCAGCCGACAGAAAACTGATCACAGAATGTTTCCCATCCTCATTCGCCATCTTGGCCTAGTGCCTTACGAGCCTACTTATCAAGCCATGCAACGTTTCACAGATAATCGTCACGCTGACACCCTTGATGAACTCTGGCTACTTCAACACCCGCCCGTCTACACCTTAGGCCAAGCTGGTAAACCGGAACACCTTCTCAATACCGGCCAGATTCCTGTTTATCATATCGACCGCGGTGGACAAGTCACTTATCATGGCCCAGGCCAACTCATTGTTTATGTCTTAATCAATATCAAGCAGCGTAACTGGGGCGTTCGACAATTTGTCCAGGCCCTTGAACAAAGCGTGATCGACTATCTAGCCAGTCAACAGATTACAGCATTTCGTCGTGAAAAAGCCCCCGGCGTGTATGTTGAAGAGCGCAAAATCGCCGCCTTGGGACTTAAAATACGGCGCAATTGTAGTTATCATGGCCTCAGTTTAAATGTTGATATGGACTTAACCCCCTTTCAAGGCATCAATCCCTGTGGTTATGCCAACCTAGAAGTCACACAATTGCGTGAATTTGGCATAACCGATAATTTGACTCAAGTCACTCAGCAATTTTTACCCCATTTCTTAAATGCACTGGAATGTGAAGCCGTTTTTTCTTAATCAGTGTAAATCATGACAATCAGCAAAAAGGGCAACCAAGAATTAGGAAAATCTATATATCGCGTTTCCCGATCTCATGACGTACAGTTATATCAAGAAAATCAAACCGCAAAATAAATTTGGAACGAAAAAAGGGCCGCAAAATAAATTTGGAACGAAAAGAGGGCCGCAAAATAAATATTTTCACTCAAATGATTTGTACTTAGCTTCGCTGACCTTCGGTTCATTCAATCGGGAAACGCTATATCACATTTTTATTTTTGCAATTTGTGGGGCAAATAATTGATAACTGATAACTGATAACTGATAACTGATAACTGATAACTGAAAAATGCGTTATAAATATCAAGCCATCGATCCTCAAAAACAAGAAGTCAGCGGCATTTTAACCGCTGAAGCTGAGAGAGAAGCTTTTCGCCAATTACAACGACGCGGCCTCACACCCCTCTCGCTCACAGTAGTCAAAAGCACTAGCACTCAGAATACTGGCAAAGTCGGGAAAGCGAAGCAACGTGACATTATTATTGTCTTGCATGAACTTGCTACCTTACTTGAATCCGGTGTTCCACTCATAGAAGCCGTCGAATCCCTCGCTAACTCCTCACATCATCCCTTTATTACCCAAACCTTTGCCGATATTGCAACTGAATTACGCCAAGGGATGGCCTTCTCCGTCACATTACAAGCTTCACCTCTCAAATTACCTTGGTATGTGACACAATTGGTAGAAGCAGGAGAACTCACCGGTAAACTGCCTACGGCCTTACGCGATGGTGTCAGCCAAATGGAATATGAAGCTGAAATGGCCAACGAAATGCGTAATGCCATGATTTATCCCATCATATTAATCCTTTCCGGCATTTCCGCAGTCTTACTGATTTTTACACTAGTCGTCCCCCGCTTTGCTGGTATGCTGAAAAATCGCGGTGACGACATTCCGCTACTCGCCCAATTGGTTCTCAACACCGGCATGTTTTTAAATAACCATTTTGAATGGATCATCGGCGCGATCATCATACTGATCACCCTTGCCGTCTATATGTTGAGTAAACCCTCATTACGCGCCCAATTAAAAGAGGCTACCGCCAAACTGCCCCTATTAGGTGTTTGGATAATCGAAGCTGAAACCGCCCGCTGGGCGGGCATGATGGGCACCTTACTGGAAAATCGCGTCTCCCTACTACGTGCCCTTGAATTAGCCGCTCAAGGCATCAAACTCCCCAGCCTCAACCTCAGACTCACTCAAGTCACCAAATCCGTCAAAGGCGGCACCAACCTATCACAAGCCCTACAAGATAACGATGCCCTCACAGCAACCGGGCATAACCTGATACGGGCCGGCGAACGAGCCGGCCAATTACCCCGTATGTTACGTTCCCTAGCTAAACTCCTAGAAAACAGCGGCCGAATGCGAATGAAACGCTTTTTATTACTAATAGAACCCATAGCCATTTTAGTCATAGGCAGTGTCATAGGTGTCATCATCACGGGAGTCATTTTAGCCATTACCAGCGTTAATGAAATTAATTTTTAAGCGGTTTGTAGATAAATTTGGGCAACCACAAGGGATTGCCCCTACAAGCAGGGATTAACTTTTAAGCGGTTTATCTCGTTTTTCAGAAAAATCATTTCAAAAGGGTTTTGGCTATCCGCCATGATTAAAGTAAGTTTAAAAATTCATCTACAGTTAAACCTGAATTTATGATTAATGTTTGAAGTGTTTTGACTGAAAGTTCCCGATGTTGCGGAATAGAAAGGTTAGCATTAACAGCAGGTTTAACCATCACTTTCTGGACTTCCAACTTGCCCCATAATTTGCCATCCTGCTTTTTTAAACGCTTTAGTTGCCGCTTTACCAGAAATATTAAACAGTTTACCCATTAGATGGACACCATAATGGCTTGTTGTTGATGATTTTGGGGCGATTTCAAAAAGGCTTTTTGGTTTTCAGCCCATAACCATGCTGTGATAGCTTCTTTAATATTATCAATGGCTTCTTGATTATCTTTGCCTTGTGAAACACAACCTGGCAATGCGGGGCATTCAGCGACAATCCAAGCATCTTCAGCTTCTTTTAATATGACATTAAATAACATTTTATTTCCTTTGTATTGAAGATTAAGTACAACGAATTACGGGCCGATAAACGAATTTTATCAATCATGTTGTTAAATAAACCTCGCAAAATCAATTCATTCGTTTATCCCCGTAATTCGTTGTACTAATTTACTCTTGTCGTGATTTTTTGTACAATCCGCACATCAAAATACTCAACCCCTTTAATGGAGTCTATATGGAACAACACGCTTTAATTGAAATGTATTTAGCCGATGACGCTAAATGTTATGAGGATTGGTACACGGGATTGACACAAACTGAAGGGAGTCAATATGCACAAAAAGTGCGTGCGATACCCCCATTAGATGATCTCAAAAAATTGTGCTTAAATTGGATTAAGCAACAGCAAGCGTCTATCAAACCTCAATTTTGTGAAAAATATGCACAAATCAGAAAACAATTTCAAAATCAAGAAACCTTGTTAATTGCCGGCGTTGCTGACGGTTTAAGTGTTATTTTTGTTGGCGTGCCGATTAATTTATTAGCCGTTGCCACGATTTTGGTGAGTGAAAAACATTTAGATCAGATGTGCAATTGTTAATATATAACGACAAGGATTGTTTATAATAAAGGAGAAGATCGTGACTTAACTGAGAGCATGAACACTTTCTTGAATCAAAACAAAGCCAAATCTCTTTAGCGTGATTTTTAAAATTCACATAACAAACTCAATCCGGCTATAATCTAATCCTTTATTATAAATAATCCTTGTAGTTATAAACCGATTTTGGAAAAAACGTGATCATTGAGAGTAAATAAATGACACAATCCCCAACCGAAACAAATACTATTCGTATCACCTTAGAAAAAGCCACAGTCAAAATATCAACCACATCAGGTTTTAAAGGCACCGGTTTTTTTATCACGCCCGATGGTTATATCCTCACAGCATGGCATTGCATTAGCGAAAGCATTGTGCTCTCAACAACAATTACAGTGGAAACCGCTGAAGGCAAAATCTTTGAAACCGTACAAATCGATCAAGAAAAATCCCTTCAAAATCAGGACATTGCCGTCTTGAAAATTGAACACACCACAACCTGTGTACCCTTAGGCTTAATCACAGAATCGCATAAAGGGCAAGATGTGATTGCCATTGGCTACCCGGCCGCTTATATTGAAGGGCGTGGCATTGGTATTTATCACGGCATCATTAATCAATTACTCACCAATATTGAGGCCTTTGAAACGACAGCGATAGAAGGGCAAGGGCAAAGCGGTGGTTTAATCTATCACATTGCTACTCAACGTTTAATCGGTTTAGCAACCGACATTTACAACAATGAAGTCACTAAAACCACAGGCCTCGCCGTCAGATTTAACACATTATTTGAACACTGGCCCGAAATCATGCCCTTATCCGAACGCTTGACACATTTAATACAAGAGGTAAGCGATAAAAGAAATGAAATACACCCTATTTGGAAAAAAGTGACTGCTTATTTAAAGCAGCTTAAAAAATTGGGGATAACTGAAAAGGATGAGGATATACTCTTAGACATAACCGATTTTATCGCTGATAACATCACGCCCCAAGAATTTATCGACTCTTGGCAACAAGAGAATCAAAGCAGCACTCAAATCAAATATGACATATTAGCCAAGCGTTTGAAAAACAGTGAAATAGCCCTTTTTTTAGGATCGACGATACCAGAGCAGTTAATGCCACAACTGACAACTGCCTTTGACTTTAAGGGTTGTTTTTCTGAAATCTGTGAATATGTTGAATTGAATAATGATTACAGCCGCAATACCTTACGCGATGAAATTCAAAATCTGCTCAAAGAAAAAGAGGCCCCCTTATTAGCGTCTTTATATCAATTATTAGCGAATTTGCCCTCACCAATCGTGATTATCTATTCAGGGTATGACACATTATTAGAAAATACCTTTAAAAAATGCGATAAAAAGTTTGCGGTTATCTCTCATTCGCCAGAGGGCAATATTATAGTCAACTGTTCAGATCAATCAGAACCCGAAATTTGTCAAAATAACGATAAATTATCAGGCTTAGATTTGTTTGAAGATAATAATGGCTACTCTTTAATTTACAAAATCAACGGCTGTATAAGTTCAATACCCAATCATGCTCATCAAAATGATGCCTTATTACTGGCCGAACATGATTACTTCAACTTTGCCAAATCAATGGACAAACTCATTCCAAACTATGTGATAGGGCATTTAACAGGGCGTGATTTGTGGTTTCTTGGGCAATATCCCCAAAATTGGGAAAATCGTTTGATCATGCAAGCCATTTTAGAAAGGCGTGGCACCAGCAATAATAGCATTACAGCAATCCATAAAGAGCCCGATGAGTTTGCAAAAACGTATTGGCAAGCCAAAAATGTGCATCATTATCCTATTGAATTAGAAGAATTTGTAGAGAATTTACGGCAATATCTAAATTAAAAGAAATAAACGCTAAAGACGCTAAAGATGCTCTATCTCATCAAGAGAACTCTTTTGCGTCTCTTGCGTCTCTTGCGTCTTTTGCGTTATTTATTCTACTCTGAGCAACGACAAACTTATCTAAAAAAAATTCATATCGTTAAACTTTTCAACAAAATATCTTAAAAAATGATGACAATAATGCAACCCTACAAAGGCTTACAGCCCTACACAGAACAAGACAAAGATAATTTTTTCGGCCGAGAATCAGAAAAACGAATTCTGATTGATAAAATTTTAACCCATAAATTGACGTTTTTATTTGCGGCCAGTGGTGTGGGCAAGAGTTCGTTATTGCGGGCGGCGGTGTTGCCGGCCTTGAAGCGGCCTGCGCGAATGGATAGAGAACCCTTAGATGTGATTTATTATAAAGATTGGGTGGATAACCCTTTGTATGCGTTGAAAAAATTCATAGTCGATGATTTAAAAGCTAAGGGACAACTTACCGCTGAGTATACCTTGAATTTAAACGACTCTTTAAAGGATTTTTTCCATCTCTGCACGGCCTTTACCAGCGAACCGTTGGTGATTATTTTGGATCAGTTTGAAGAATTTTTTAATTACCAGCGTTTTAGTGCGTATTTTAAGCCCGTGATCAGTGAACTGGCGGCGGCGATTCATGATCGGGATACAGAAACGGTGTTTGTGATATCGATGCGGGAAGATTTTGCATTGGAGTTGAATGCGTTTAAGGATTATATCCCGACTTTTTTGATTGATAATTTTTATCGCTTGGAGAAATTGACGCATGAAAAAGCGAGAATGGCTGTCGTTGAGCCAGTGGCAAAGGTTGGTTTTGCGTATGAACCCGCTTTGTTGGCGCAATTGTTAAAGGATTTAGTGCTGCGTGAACAGCGCGAGCGCGGTTTAACCGATATCATTGCCGGTGAAAACTTGCCCCCTTTGGTTGAGCCGCCGCATTTGCAGATGATTTGTATACAGTTGTGGGATTTGGCGCGGGATAATGCAGATAAACAGATTACTCAAGCCGTTTTTGACAAAAAAGGGGGAACGGAGGGCTTACTGAAAACGTATTTCCTAGATAAGATGCAGCAATTGTCTGGTAAAGAAAAGCAGTTAGCTTCGGCAGCGTTTGATTTTTTAGTGAATCGGCATGGCACCAAAATGCCGCGATCTTTGCCCGATTTGGCTAAATTGATTCGGGTTGAGGCGGGGATTTTAGATGAGACGTTGGATAAATTAGACAAAGGCCGCATTTTGCGGCGGCAACTGCGTTATGGCACGGCTACCCAGGAAGGAATTTTATGGTATGAATTGCATCATGATTTTTTCTCGAAGCCGATTTATAAATGGAATGAAGCTTTTAAAACCAGGCAACGAATCAAAAAAGTGAGTTTGGGAACAGGGGCGGTTGTTGTTACCGGCGCGTTGTCTTTCGTCGCTTGGGATGTGTGGGTGAATTATAGTACCTACCACTTGCGCTTGAGTATTAAAAGTGGTTTATCGGATGTGGTGGAAGTTTATCGGGGCAAGGCCGGTAGTTATGATTTTTTCAACCAACAGAGTTTTGTGCGTGAAACGGTTTATGAGCGGAATGAGATTGAGACGGATAAATTGTTTGTTGAACGGCTGGTGGTGGAGTTTGAGCAGTTGAATACGGAGGTAGTTGGGCGGTTGCCGTTGGCGGATCGGATTGCGGCTTATTTGGATAATGGGGATTTGAATAAGGCTTTGGCGTTGGCACGGTGTGCTATTTCTGATAACGATATGCAATTGTCGGAAAAAGTGATATTAAATTTGGTTCGTTTTCGGAGTGTTGAAACTTATAAATTGTTGGGAGGTATTTTACAAACAGGACAAAATAATAGTTCAAGGATAAAAATTGTTAAGGTATTAGGCCAAAGTAAAGCACCAAAACACGTTGTGCCTTTTTTGATTGCTAGGACAAAAGATGAAATTAACGAGATACGAGAGCAAGTAGCAAAATCGTTAGGCGAATTAGCTTCAGAAAAGGCAATAAAAGCTTTAATTGCTTTGCTTAAGACACAATTAAGAAA
>JAYQWI020000787.1:0-13027 GCA_035871815.2 Candidatus Parabeggiatoa communis | reverse complement strand
CCCCCAACTACCGCATGTCAGTCAATTCCATCACATCAAGCCGTCGCCGGTTCCCCTTTTTTCAAGAACTTCTTCATCAGATAGTAAGTCCCCGCTCCGACGAGAGCACCACCGACAACCGCCACCCCCACTGGATGGACTAGAAGAAAAGCTTTAACAGACCCTGCTGCGGTAGTTAAAGCGTGTTGTGTCGTTGTTGCCATTGTATTTGCAGTTGTTTCAATTGCCATAATATCTATACCTCTTGTAATGAGTGAAAAAAATCAACAGAGACTATCCCTTGAAGGATAGTCTCTGTTGCTGCTATAAGCCTGTCGGCGTTTTGCTTTCGCCTGTTTGCAACAGGCTACGTGAGATTTAAAATCAAAAGAAGGGTAGCGATACCCCCCAACTACCGCATGTCAGTCAATTCCATCACATCAAGCCGTCGCCGGTTCCTCTTTTTTCAAGAACTTCTTCATCAGATAGTAAGTCCCCGCTCCGACGAGAGCACCACCGACAACCGCCACCCCCACTGGATGGACTAGAAGGAAAGCTTTAACAGAGCCCGCCGCGGTAGTTAAAGCGTGTTGTGTCGTTGTTGCCATTGTATTTGCAGTTGTTTCAATTGCCATAATATATTACCTCTTGTTGTCAGTAAAAAAAATCAGGAATATGAGTTTTACGTTTTATCGCTACGACGTGGATCAGATGCCAGTACTAAAAGTATTCCCATAAATGGGCTTAACAAAAGAGATGAAAAAAAATATCCCCAAAATCCCCATTTTCGATTCATACCCAATAGGGCGACAAAAAAACTTAGACCAATATAAATAGCTACTAATATTACTAAATTAGGCATAAAGTCACCCCCAGAAGTCAAGAAAACGGCGGTTTGAGAAACCCAGTATCTTCCTTAATACTTAGCTTCTCTTAAAAAATGATTCACCTTTTTTTCATTTGTGTGATTATTATTTCAACTCGACGATTTTTCTCCCGATCGGCCTCCGTTTTGTTAGAAGAGATTGGCTGGGTTTCGCCTGCTCCCCGTGTTAGTATTTTTTCACGGGGGATACCTTGAAAAATCAAGTATTCTGCCACTCGTGTTGCCCGTGCGAGAGACAATTCTCTGTTATAGTCGTGAGAACCAAGACTATCCGTATGGCCAATAATCTCTATCTTTAGCAAAAAGCTATTATTGAGCCCTTTGACAAGTGTTTGAAGAAAGGCCTGCGCTTCTTCTGTCAAACTCTTCTCTTTGCTGGAGAAACTCATTTTGCCAGATAGAACGATATTCTTTTTTAGCACTATGGCACATCCATTTGGTTCAACTGCGATATCTAATCGTGTTCCTTCACACCGATCTTTATAATCAGGAACACTATCCTTATCCGTATCAACAGGGCAACCGCGTGAATCAACGCCTTTTTTGAGTTCATCACGACTATTTTTAGGACAATCATCTCGATAATCCGGCACCTTGTCCTGATCCATATCGATGGGACACCCGCGTGAATTAACCCCTTTGCTGATTTCAAGGTGGCTGTTTTTTGGACAACCATCACGATAATCCGACACACCGTCTCCATCACGGTCTATTGGGCAACCAAGATGCCCCTCTTGCCGGGAAACCCCTTTGGAAAGTTCCGCCAAACTATTATTCAAACAAACATCCTTATAATCAAGGATGTCATCTTTATCCGTGTCAACGGGACACCCCTGTGAATCAACCCCTTTACTGATTTCAAGGGGGCTGTTTTTGAGGCAAACGTCACGATAATCGGGTACACCATCACTGTCACTGTCTATCGGGCAACCCAGATGACTGCCCTCTTGATAAATCCCTTTGGAAAGGGCCTCAGGGCTATCACTGAAGCACACATCCTGATAATCCAGTACACCATCTTGATCGGCATCAATGGGACAACCGCGTGAATCAACGTTTTTGCTGATTTCAAGTGGGCTGTTCTTTGGGCAATCGTCACGATAATCCGCGACACCGTCACGATCACTGTCTATTGGGCAACCAAGAAGCGCCTCTTGTTGAAAAACCCCTTTAGCAATTTCCGCCAAGCTGTTATTAAAACACGCATCTTTATAGTCCGGGATACCATCTTTATCGATATCCGCTGGGCAGCCGTGTGAATCAACCCCTTGAATAATTTCCAGACGAGGGTTTTTGGGGCAATCGTCACGATAATCCGGCACACCATCATTATCGCTGTCCATCGGGCAACCCAGAAGAATGCCTTCTTGATAAACCCCTTTGGCAATTTCTGCCTGACTATTACCGACGCACACATCTTTATAATCGGGGACGGCATCTTTATCGCTATCTAGTGGACAACCACGCTGTAAATCAATGCCACTTTTGAGTTCATCACGGCTATTTTTTGGGCAATCATCACGGTAATCAGGCACACTGTCTTGATCGTTATCTATTGGACAGCCTAAATGAGTACCGTCTTGAAAAACGCCTTTTTTGATTTCCTTGGCGCTATTCTTGATACAAACATCTTGATAATCCAGCACACCATCTTTATCTGTATCTCGTGGGCAACCGCGTAAATCAACCCCTCTTCCGATTTCAAGCGGGCTGTTATTGAGACAATCGTCACGATAATCAGGCACACCATCTTGATCACTATCTACTGGGCAACCCAGAAAAGGGCTTTGTTGAAAAACCCCTTTAGAAATCTCCTTCGTGCTATTTTCAAAACAAACATCATTATAATCCGGTAGACCATCCTGATCCGTATCGAGGGGACACCCGCGTGAATCCCCCCCTTTGCGGATTTCAACGTGGCTATTCTTTGGGCAATCGTCATGATAATCCGACACACCGTCTTTATCCGTATCAATCGGACAACCCCGTTGTTCAATCCCTTTTTCTAGTTCTTGAGGTTGGTTTTTGGGACACTTGTCATGATAGTCGGACACACTGTCATTATCGCTATCTATTGGGCAACCAATAGCCTCCCCCTGTTGATAAACCCCACTTTCAATTTCTTGCGGACTGTTATCAGCGCAAACGTCTTCATAATCTGGGATGTTATCTTTATCCGTATCAATCGGACAACCCCTTGAATCAACCCCCCTTCTGATTTCCAACGGGCTATTCATGAAACAATTATCTTGATAATCTGGCACAGCATCCTCATCGCTATCTATTGGACAGCCTGCCTTTGCACCTTGAAGATAAATCCCTTGGGAAAGTTCTTCTGGCTTATTATTGGGGCATATATCTTTATCATCAAAAACAAGATCATGATCGGCATCAGGCGCACAACCTTGCTCATCAACCAACGGACTCTCCCGTAAATTATCTGAACACAAATCCTTATAATCAGGAATACCATCATTATCCGTGTCCTTTGGGCAACCCCGTGAATCAATGCCTTTTTCAAATTCCGGTTCCAGCGTGTTTGGACAAATGTCACGATAATCCTCATAACCGTCTTTGTCGCTATCGATGGGACAGCCTATGAAATCGCCTTCTTGATAAACTCCCTTAGCAATTTCTTCCTCACTGTTATCAGGGCAGCTATCGATATCATTAAAAATATCATCTTTATCGCGGTCAATATGCCCACATTCTTCCGGCACTAGCACTCTCCCAAGCCCCTGAACAACCTCTTTATACGCAAACTGCCCTTCCTGAGTCAAATGCTTGAAATAGAATCGTCGATTCACAATCTGGCCGCCCACTCTAAAGCGGTATTGACCTATGGCACCCTGACAAGCCGGCATGGACTGTAGTTTCTCAGCCATCTGGCCCGGCTCGCTTGAACGGGCCTTTTTCATCCCATGTGCCACAAGCATGACGCTATCATATCCCAGTGCCGCTAGGCTATCAGGTTCCGATCCTTCACCGTATTCTTCTTTAAATTTAGTGATAAATACTTGAAGAGTGGACGTGTTGAATACGCTTGGCACGGCTGACTTGTTAACAATTTCTTCAGAATCTTCCCATTTTTTAACACTCTTCCAAAATGGCTCAAAATTTAACGCATGACCCCCGACAAAGGGAACCATAATGTCCTTATCACGAACGTCTTGATAAATTTTGCTTGCCACAGCCGCCTCTGCTGCGACAAAAATCGCATCAAATTCACCCACTCTTTTTTCAAGTTCACCTATGATCTGACTAAAATCTTCTTGATTAGGTAATGCTTGCTCTAAAACAACTTGGCTGCCGTAATTTTCAACATTGTAAACAAACGCATTTTCTAATTCGCGGCCGTAATTGTCTTGACTATACAACACAACGATTTTTTGATAGCCGGCTTTATAGCAATAAGTGGCTACCTGCTTACCCATTTGTTCGTTATTAGGCAGCATGCGAAAAACAGAGTCAGATTCATGAGTGGTCAAACTCAGGTTTGTCAAGGTAGGTGCTATAAAAACAATACCATGAGAACGGTAAATATCGGCTGCAAGCATCGCTGAATTGGAAAAACGATGCCCAATAACGGCAACCACTGACGAATGATCCACCAATGAGTTGGCAACAGAGAGCGTGATTTCTTCCACCTGGCTCGATTCGAGCGATAAATCTAAAGCGGCCTTTTCGCCGTCATTGAGAAGAAGTTTAAGGGGCCTATTTAACACGCCGCCGTTGTGATTGATTTCTTTGGCGGCCAATCGAGCCCCTTTCACAAAATTATCGTCATCATTTGACCATGCGACACCAATCACTATCTTATTCTCACGGGCCTCTTTGACCTCTTTTTCCTCTTTGACCTCTTTTGCCTCGTTGACCTCTTTTGCCTCGTTGACCACTTCCATCAAGGCATCGTCTTCGTTTGAACCGCCACAGGCATAAATGAGCAAAACGATCATTAACCCTATAATTTTTGAAATTTTTTTCGTTATCATAATCTATACAAATATTCAGTGGACAATATTCAATATCTTCGCCAATTTTTTAGTCATTAGTGATTTTATCATTAATTATTTATATATTATTTAGAGGGACTTGCAAAACTCTGACGCGCAAGCACAAATCAAGAACTTACAGGATATCAACTTATCGTTTTCTCGTTTCTGCTTAATTAATAGTTTTGCAAGAGGCCTTTTATATAATTCCAAAAAGTCAAATCGGATTTCTTTGACATTTAAAAAATGTTAAATATTGAGCCATGAGTTACTTATAGTTATCGACAGCAGGGTCAAAAAGTGTCACTTTTGCTGGATGGTGCGCTTTGCTTTCGCGCAACTAAAACTAACGTTTTCCACAGAGCAAATAAATATCGAAAAAGAAAAAACGTTTCAAACGGGGTTGCAAACTGGAGTCTTAAATTTATCACAAAATGCTTAAGTTTTTTCACTTTAATTTTAAATTTAAACTGTCATTTTTGTTTAGACGATAGGAGAAATCTTGAGAAATACTTGAGAAATCTTAAAACGTCACCAAATTTCTCCTATCGTCGAAATGACAAAATGTAAATAGGGTGAAAAAAAAGTGGCGAAAAGGGTTCAAATTTAACCCCCCCAGTTGCAAACCCCATCCAGCACAACTTTGTTTCTATGTTTCTACGGAAAATCACAGTCTAGGGCAACCGCCTGAATCAACCCCTTTTCTGATTTCAAAACGGCTGTTATTTGGACAATTGTCGCGATAATCTGGTACACCATCATTATCATTATCCATTGGACAACCAACACGAAGCCCTTGCTGATTAACCCCTTTGGCAATTTCCGTCGCACTGTTATTGAAACAAATGTCTTTATAATCAGGCACATCATCTTTATCGGTATCTCGTTGGCAACCGCGAGAATCAACGCCTTTTCCGAGCTCAAGCGGGCTGTTATTTGGACAATCATCACGATAATCAGGGACACCATCTTGATCGCTATCTATCGGGCAGCCCAAATGAGTGCCTTGTTGAAAAACCCCTTTAGAAATTTCCTCATGGCTATTTTCAAAACAAACGTCTTGATAATCCGGTATACGATCTTGATCCGTATCAACCGGGCAACCTTGTGAATCAACCCCTTTTCTGATTTCAAAATGTTTGTTCTTTGGACAAGCGTCGAGATAATCAGGCACATCATCTTTATCCTGATCAAACGGGCAACCCCGTAAATCTAGCCCTTTTTCCATTTCATTGGGCAAGTTCTGTGGACAATCATCCCGATAATCCGGTACCTTGTCATTATCGCTATCTATTGGACAACCAATCTGCTCCCCTTGCTGTTCAATTCCTTTGGCAAGCTCTTCCAAGGTATCTCTGGGACAAACATCCTTATAATCAGGAATTTCATCTTTATCCGTATCAACCATACATCCCTGAGAATCAACCCCTCTTCTGGTTTCAAAACGGCCATGTTTTGGACAATCGTCACGATAATCTGGCACACTGTCTTTATCATTATCTACTGGACAACCCAGTGAGTCAATGCCCTTTTTAAATTCAGGCGGCTTTGTGCCTAGACACTTGTCGCGAAAATCTGGCACCTTGTCTTCATCATCGTCAACCAAACAACCTCTCAAATAACCGGTTTTATACAGGTCCCTGTTTTTATCAATCTTAGCAATGTCCTTTGGATCCTCATCAGGACAAGCATCTATGTCATTAGGAATACTGTCTTTATCCATATCAATATTAGCACATTCCCATACCTTGTTACCAAAAAAACCGTATTCATCAAAAGCAATCGCTTTAGGGCCAATATCTTCATACTCGAAGTGGCCTTGACGAAAAAACTTGAAATGAAATTTTCGAGGTTTAACATCGCCATCCATTTGAAACTCGTATTGACCTGTCACAGCCTGACAAGGTGGCATATACCGCAGTGTCTCTGCGATCTTGAACGGTCGGGTTGAATTTGCTTTTTTTATACCATGTACCAATAGTTTGATACTATCATATCCCAATGCTGCGTAGTGATCAGCTTCAAAACCATAGGCTTTTTTAAAATGTTCAACAAATTTTTGTGAAATAGAAACTTTTGCGGTTGTATTGAACACAGTGGGTACAACAGATTTTTCGGTGAAAACTTTTTCAGAAATTTCCCATTCTTTGACGATCTCCCAAAACGTCAAATGATCCAACCCATCAGCCCCAATAAAAGGCTCCTTAAAACCCATATCACGACTTTCTTGATATATTGATGCCGCCATGTCGGCACCGGTTACGATCAAAATGGCATCAAAATCGTCAGTTTTTTTAGCACGTTTTAACTCAACCATCAGATCACTGAAATCCTTTTTCGTAGAAAAAAATGAACGATGCAAAACAATTTCAGTTTTATGTTCTTTTACAGTGTTGTCCTTTTTAACAAAACTGGAAACAAACGAGTCTGCTAACTGACTACCATAGCTACTTTTACTGTGTAGTATCACTATTTTTTGGTAGCCCTTTTGATGGCAATAGTTTGCTAATTGTTTTGCTATTTCTTCATTATTAGGGGTCATCCTAAAAACATAGTTAAAATTGTGATCGGTTAAATTAATATTTGTCGAACTGGGTGCGATAAAAGCAATACCATGAAATTGATAAACAATGGAGGCAGGAACGGCTTGATAAGAAGAACGATGCCCCGTAACGGCGATAATGAAGGGGTTAGCGGCAAATGATCTCGCAACTTTAACTGTGATGTCTTGTTTTTGTCTCAGTGTGAGCTTATCTGAAATCTTCCCTTCTCCTTCATTTATGAGAAGTTCAAGGGATTTGCCGAGTACCCCCCCGTCATCATTGAATTCTTTGACTGCCAATTGAGCCCCTTTAACAAAAGGGGCATCCTTATTTGCCCATGCGACACCAATGACTATCGTATCCTGATTTTTAGGGTTAAGGGCAACTTCTGTCCTTTCTCTTTTGGAATCCTCGTATGACTTGCTACAGGCACAAATGAACAAAACGGTCATTAATCCTATCATTCTTATCATTTTTTCTGTTGTCATTAGTTTACACCAATATTTATGCTAGATACTTGATGGAACTATCCCTTGAAGCATTCTGTGGACGTAGGCAAGTCCCAAAAAATAAAATACCCAAAAATTGAAGTTTCGTTTAAAAACCTGTCAGGTTTTGAAAATCTTACAGGTTTTAAGTGGGTATATTAATTTTTTGGAGTTGCCGTACTACTTTTTTATCCTTTAACTACTTCGGATTAATCCTTTCATTCATAAAAAATCCTTGTCGTTATTGACGGTTTAATTCTTTCATAAAAAATTATTATCGTTATTGGGATAGTATCCGTTTAAGCGGTTTTAAAAAATAAAGTATCAGAATTTATTCAGTTACTTGGCACTGGCTCATTAGATTCAAGGGGAAGATTTCCGATAATAGGTAATCCGTTTTTGCCAGCACCAATGACAATGACTTTCGCATTTTCAGATTCTGACAATTTGAGACTGGCTTCGATACCATGCCACTTGAGCATTTTTTCATCAAGGGTTTCGGAGATAATCTTTTGATAATCTCTAATACCTGCAGCCTCAATGCGCCGTTTGTTCGCGATACCCGTTGCCTCAATGGCCCGTCGTTCCGCTTCCTTTTCCTCTCTTTTCAGTTTAAAATCATAAGTCTGAAAACGTTGTTCTTCTACTAATTTTTCCTCAATCGCTAGTTTGATGGGTTTAGGCAAGGCGACACTTCGAATAACAATGCCATGAATATTCACATATTTTTTTCCCAGTTCGTTCAAGGCTTTCACAATAATCTTCGTGAGAATATTTTCTTTGTTAATATAAATATCTTCAGGATTATAATGGCCAATCTCCTTACGCAAAACAGAATCGATGTCTGGAACGATAATGGTATTGACATAATCAGGCCCCACTTCTTGGTGGAGGACACCCAGTGTTTCGTATTCGGGTTGAAAACGAATAGCTAATACTAGGTGAATAGGCAAACCCCGATTGGTTAACACCTCTAATTCATGCAACACGGTTTGAACTCTGACATTATAAATATACATTTTATCCCAAGGTGCTACGAGGTGAATCCCTTCGGAATACACATGATCAGTCTCGGTTCCACCAAAGAAACGCCAGTATAAAACACCGGCTTCACCAGAATTAATGGAGATGACAATACGTAGCCAAAAGAAAAAAAGTGCCCAAACTAGGAGAAGCATAATAATAATTAAGTAGGGTATTTGCCGTTTTAGCCATGCTCTAATTTTGTTAATCATATCATTTGATGATGCTTTTTAATTTTATTTTCCCGATAACAAATAATGTATGAAAATGAAGGGTTTGAATAATGAACTAAGCATAAGCGCTTTGGGCTTTATATTATTAAAAACTGAGTTTTCAGTTTTCTGTCATCTCAAAAAAAGAACTCAATAGCTTTAACGTTCTCGAATCAACTGATTTTTGTTTATAGTTTTCCCATCAAAAAACGGTCAAAAAATTTCGGTCAAAAAAGTTTCAACTGTAGCAAAAAATATAGGTTTAATCTCACAAGCTCCCTGTGGTTTATTTTGTCGATGCTCATTGAAATATTTTTGTCAGGTTCTGACTAAATGCTTCAAGCCTGTGAACGACTACAAATCAAAAGGATTGTGGCACAAAAAAATTCTCAACGCTTTTAATTCGACTTTGTCAGATTTAAATTCATCTCACACTTCGCGCGCATATGTGACTTAAAACTAAAAAGAAACCTCTAAGAAAGCGTGAGTACTTAAATGAATCTGACAAAGTAGAACTAGATTTGTCTATAAAATGAATAACGTTTTACAATGCTATATTGTCATAAGCCAATAGTTTTCAATAGAATTGTTATAGTACAGCGAATTGATAAATAAACTTAGCTTCGCTGATACTTAGGTTCATGGTCAGTAGTTCAGCAGTTCAACAGTATATTAAATTTAAAAAAGTATTTAGTAATCTAATTTCGCCACTTTTAAGTCCTGAAAAAAGTCGCCAAAAAATTTTAATAGATAAGGAGAATTTTCACAGTAAACAAATTGCTAGAGTTGGTTTACCGAAAAAAAAGGTTAATTATTTGAATCTGATTTTGTCAAATTCATTTAAATAAATTATATCGAATTTAACACAACTCATTGATTTATTTTAAAATATTATTTTGAGAACTATAGATGTTCATAAAAATAATTTCATACGCACGAGGGCAACCACAAGGGATTGCCCCTACATGATTGTGAAATTATTTATCTTAAAAACTATAGAATAAAATCAAGCACTTTAATTTAATCTGTATAATGTCTAACAAATCACGCTAAGCTAAGCTAAGAACGTGTTTTAAAAGTTCAAAAATCAATCACTTATAAAATGACAGATAACTTATCATAAGTACAGGACAAAAAACATAATGATTTGATCTTTTATAGCCAACAGCTTTTCACAATACCGTTTTTGCGCGCAAAAACGTTGCAGCAGTTGTCTGAAAGCTCAAGTCAGGTGGTGGTAACTAATCCTATTTGTAGCATTTTATCCCCTTAATGTGGATTTTTCAAAAAGGCAAAAACGCTTGTGTAACGGTGGACAGTATAGTCACCACCACCTGACTTGAGCTTTTGTTGGCTGTCAAATTTTAAAAGTGAGTCTTCAGACAAATGCACAAAAAATACAATAAAATACAGTAGATTACGTTTTTTGTCCTGTACAAAGTAACTTATGAATAAAATAACAAGTTAAGTCAAGTTTAAAAACAGGCTCTTAGCGAGGTTTGTAGTAGGAGCGAAAGCGACTTTAGAAATATTTTAAAACAAACACTTGTTATCAGCATCATTTTTTGTTAAAAATGGCTGCTCACTTTTTCAATCAATTTTTTTTCGCCAGTGGCGAATAGTATTAATAAAAAAAGGATAAATATTATGTCCAGAGTTTGTCAGGTTACCGGAAAACGTACCATTACGGGTAATAACGTTTCTCATGCCCATAACAAAACTAAGCGTCGTTTTCTGCCAAATCTGCATATTCATCGTTTTTGGGTGCCCAGTGAAAATCGTTGGGTTAAATTGCGTTTAACCCAAAAAGGTATGCGTATCATTGATAAAAAAGGTATTGACACGGTATTGGCTGACATGCGTCAACGGGGTGTCAAAATATAATATTCGAGGTTCAAGTTTTTTCGCGCAAAAACTTGAACCTCGAATGGATTTTATCAATGAACAATGAACAACGCTACGAGTGATTGACCAAAGTCTTTTTCAGGCTTTCAATCAATGAATTGTTAGCGAGTTCAATGACTTGATAAACGGTTATTTCTTGACTTTTCCCCTTGAATTTTAAGGGGGCTAAAGCTTGAGCTGTTATGCTATTTTGTACATAAGCATAAGTGTTGGTACCTATTAGCACTTCATTTGGTCTAGCATGGCTACATATCCGTGAAGCCACATTGATAGTATCCCCTATGGCTGTGTATTGATAATGCCATTGTGCGCCGATATTGCCGACAACAGCCATGCCGGTGTTAATGCCCACGCCAAAATGCAGTGAAGGGATCATATTATCAGTATTTTGTTGGTAAAGCGCCATCATGGCTTGTATTGTTAAACCAGCTTGCACGGCGCGTTGGGCATGATCTGCTTGTTCGTTTGGCGCATTAAAAATCGCCATGACAGCATCACCCATATAATTGACGACTACGCCCCCGGATTCAGCAATGGCCGTGGTGGCGATATCCAAACACACATGCAACATTTCAATGGTTTGATTGGGAGTAAGTTGTTCGCTGATACTGGTGTAATTACGCAAATCTGCAAATAGGGCGGTGACTTCGCGTTCTTCGCCTCCCAATTTCGGTACGATTCTTTTTTCCATCAAGGCCTTACCCACTTCTCGTGGTACATAATATTGCAGAATAAATTCAAGGCGTTGATTGGTTTCGTTGAGTGTGTGTTTTAACAAACTTAACTCATTACGTTGTTGGGTCAAGATTTGTTGAGTTTGTGCCCAAGCGGAAGTATCGGCTAAGATGACTAACAATTGCGGGTTGGCATCAAAGGATGCGGTGGGCGCATAGCGTAATAAGGTTAAGTTGAGATAACAAAGCCCATCATCGGGTAAAGTCCGATTAAGATTTTCCAATTGAAAACTCGGTAACACGCCATTAAGGATGTCTTGTAAAATCTCTTCACAACCATTTAATTCGGGAATGAAATCTAGTAGCGGCAATGGCTTAGGCAAGTCTTGCGTATCAAGAAATACCGTTAGTTTACCACCATAATTCAGTACGGTTAAGTGATGATCAACAATCACATAACCGATTTTTTGTTCACTGAGCAATAATTGTAGCAGGGGTGCCTGTAGACAGTCTTTTTCTGTCAAGAGACGCATAGCATTAGTATTTTTCATTTTAACAAGGGCCTTCTCCCTCAAAACAACCCTAAGTCAGTCACGGGGAGAGGGGTTATTGGGTATCGTGACAGGTGTATTGTTTTTTAGTTTTTAGTTTTTACTTATAAGAATTTATACGATTTAATTCAATGAATAATTATCAATGAACAATGAACAATGAACAATGAACCATTATCACTTCTCAATACCTTGATATTCTTGATATTTCCTGATCTATAAGGCCAACCGATTTATCTGAAACGATGCAAAAACGATTGTGATAAGGATTGTTAGGCACAACAAGTGGTAACCGATTTATAATTGCTAACTTGAATTAAACCGTTTAGAATCTTTAAAATGAGTTGCAATTGTATAGATAGTCACATTAATGAATATGGCTTGTCATCATACCCTTCAATGCGCGAAACTCTATGAGTTCAATAAACCAACAAGGTTTGCTCTATAGATTTTCTTATGATTACGCTAGGGCTTTTCACTTTGGAAAGCCCTTATAAATATAGTTTTTTTTATTAATAGACATTATACAGATTTAATTTAAGTGCTTGATTTTATTCGTTTTCTCAAAATGAAAATTTTATATAAATCAATGAGTTCCGTTAAATCTGTATAAACTCTAATAACTAATTTCCCCGCCAAAGTTTTTTTTAAAAAACTTTTGCGTGGAATTGATAACTGATAATTTATAATTGATAAAACCTCTTTTCAAACTTTTTAAAGATTTTATTTTCTCAATAACCTTGCCTGTGCAAGATACTATTAAGACACCTACCC
>JAYQWI020000786.1:0-7602 GCA_035871815.2 Candidatus Parabeggiatoa communis | reverse complement strand
TCCAAAAAGTGGGAAAACCATATCGGTCCCATTTTTTTATTTTATCCACCATTACAATACTGCTTAAATCACTACTTGTGCAGGACTACCAAATTTTGAGGTATTTGAACGATGGGCACTGGGATCATTGAATGGGATTGCTTTAAGTTACGATTTTTAATGATCTCAACATTGAGGAGCAACTACAATGAATTACTCCACAAAAAAACGAGTATGTAGAACAATCCTTTGTAGTTGCCCTTAAGATTGAAGCATTCCCAGTTAACGTTTCCATGTTCTGATCCTTTTCATATCAAAATTCCATCCCCAAAATAGCATTATCCACGTCTTCATGATCAAACGACAGATAACAAATTGTCGATTGAATTGACTTGTGACCTAAAGCGTCCGCCACCTTCTGAATATCCCCCAGCCTTGTCTTCATTTCCTTTGCAAAGGTTTTGCGAAGCGTGTGCGTACCCGTTTGACCAAAGATAGCGGCCTTCTCAAATAAGCCCTTGATAATCTGCCACGCTCGCTGCCGCGTAATCGCCTTACTCCCCTTTGATTGCCTACCCACAAATATTGCACTCTCCAAACCAAACCCCTTCGACAAAAGATAATCCGTCCATTCTTTGACGGCCATTTTTACCTTCCCATGCAGCACCTGAACCCTACCCGTTCCGTTTTTTGTGTTCGCCGCTTTCAGTGCGACACGATCCAAGACAGAACCATCCGGCGCAATCAAATCCCCAATCTTGAGGCTCAAAAGTTCACTGACTCTAAAGCCCGTAGCCAGCCCCAGAAGGATCAATAAATTATCCCGTTGGTTATGGGTAGCAGTGTTTAAAACTTCAATTAAAAAACGACACTAAAATGCTAATTAAATTAATAAGTGAAGTCAATTTACTGTTGAATAAATATATAAAAAATCAATAAGTTGCGTTTTTTATGTGGAAAACACGATTGAATTTTTAGTCAATTCTGAAGTATGTCGATCATAACAAGACTGGGTTTCTTGACATGCTTACACTTAATTAACTCACCGTCAAAACTTTTGGGCCACTGTCAAATATCGAAATTGAAATAAAAGACTGTTGTGAAAGGTGTTTTGAAATGTCGATGCCTGCCTGTGAAAATAATAAACGGTTTAACATTGAAACCAAAAATGATTTAATAGAACGCTGATTATGGCCTGATGAAACCGATTAACGCTGATTAAAAAAAATGAGTGTCAATCAGGCCATCATCTATCACCGTAATGATGGCGACATTGAATCACAACAACTTGCTCATCATCGAAAGCATAAATAAGACGATGTTCATCATCTATTCGGCGTGACCAATAGCCGTGAAGATTCAATTTGAGTGGTTCCGGTTTTCCGATACCTTGGGTAGGGCTTTTACAAGTTTCTAAACACAATCTAATGATGCGTTTAAGCATTTTGCTATTGTGTTGATGCCACCATTCTAAATCTTCTAGTCCAGTTTCAGTCCAAATAAGCTGTAACCTCTATTTCCTTGTATTGTCCTTGACGATGTTGTTCTATGCCTTTGCGAAGTCTTTCCGCATTGGCTGGATTTTGTAATAAATACAGGGTTTCCATGAGTCCATTATAATCATTAGCATCTAGGAGGACTACCGATTGACTTTCGTTCCTCACCACCGAAATGACTTCATGGTTTTGGTTGACACGGTTAAAAACGCCAGTGAGGTTTGTTTCTATTTCATGAGCTGATATTTGTTCCATATATAAATAACCTTGTAAACATGAGTGTGTGGTTTCTTCAAAGTGGTTTTAAATCCGCTTTTTGCAATCAATGAACGAAACATCATAAGCTTTTTTTAAATGATAAGCTTTGCGTGACAATAGAACACCGATTATGGCCTGATTAAATTGATTAAGTACTGAACCATAAATTTTGAGGTATTTTAATAGAAGCAACCAGGGGTTGCCCTTTGTCCTAAAATACCTGTTTATTTGTGCTTCAGTACTTAACGCTGATCAATAAATAATCAGCGTAAATCAGGCCATAATCAGTTAAATCAGCGTTCTATCAATCTTATCACTGGACACCTCAAACACCCTAAACCCCTGATTCCCAAAGCAATAAATCACAAATTGCGATATTTTGGCCTCTGGGTATTCCTTTTTCAGGCCTTCCACATACCCATTGATTTGTTCCGTATCGGCCTTGAGCAATTCAAATTTGTCAATACTCGTTTTGAGTTCCTTCAATTTGGTGTTCGAGTAATACTTAAATTCAATCACCCACCGAAGCCCGGCAAACTGCTCATTATATTTCCCCACAAATTCCAAATCGCTTTTGCCTTGAGGATAGGAACGTTCAACATGCCAAATAAACCAATCTGACAGATAACGGCTACACAATTCATAGAAAGTGGTGCGATAAAAATTCTCATTGACTTGTTGAAAAATCACTTCTGGCAACTGCGATACATACTGTTCCCAATAACCGGCAAATAATTGTTCAAGCTTAGGTTCATTGATAAAACGCTGCATGATTTCGGTATAACGAGACGATACATCGATCTGATGAATTTCGTTGAAATATTCGACAAAAATTTGCTGCATATTGAGGTTAGGCAGTTTTAGGTATAACGGATCTTGTTTCGTTAACATGCCTAAGTAGAAAAAAGAAACCGGAAAAAAGCCTTTTTGAAAAAATTGGAACAAGTTAAATTTGTGCGTCATCAGTTGATTATCATAGCCAATCTGATTATGTAAAGTCAGTTGATCAACAAATTCTTCAGTTAAGCTTGGATTAGAAGCCGTTAAACACCTTACCCAAGACAAATCCGTTTTCAAGTTCATGTCAAGTAACTGAGTAGGCAGCGTTTTTTCTTCAACGAGTTGTTCCAAAAAGTACATCAAGAGAGTGGAATTATAAAGCGCCTCACCCTTGGTTGTGACAAAATGATAGCCATCATAATGATTCTTGATAATCGCCAAGACTTCTTGACGTGTATTGGGATCAATCTCATAGTCGTGATAGATTTCATCTAACAGTTTCTCCACTTCCGTCTGCGTAAAGCCCAACATTTGTTCAAACTTTGGACGTAGCGTAATGAAATTGGCAATGTTGTATCCAGAAGCCAGATCATCTATCGTGATAGGCAAGACTCCCGTGATAAAGACATTGGCAATGCTCCCCCTTTTACGCCCTTCCTTTAATGTTTTGAAAAACGTTTTAAGAAAACTATTATCTTCCGTTAGTTCATGGTAGAGAGATTCTTTGTGGGCCGTAATCAATTGATTGGCAAAGTTGTCGTATTCATCAATAATCACATAAAGCTTTGGTAAATCCTTGTCTTGTTGAATGGCGCTAAGAAGCCATTGAAGATTGGATGAAGCATCATTTGTCATTTCTATGTTTACATTGTCATTGAATATGATGGCATTTCGATTCACAAGGCTTCTCATTTCTAAGTTGCAAGTCAAATCAAAACGTTTTTCAATATCAATGAGGGTACCCGTTGGTTTCACCAATGAAAAATCCAGTTGTAAAACCAAAAAAGCATTATGCAATGGTGTCGGATGTTGACCAATGTAGGTTTGCCCAAACAACCGTTCAAAATCATCCCGCCGATTGATGTCATAATAGCATTCTAGCATCCGGCAAAAAAGCGATTTTCCAAATCGTCTAGGGCGCAAAAAAACAGGATTAAGGATCGCCTCCAATTTTTCAATATAAACCGTTTTATCGACAAAATAGCCGTTTTTTTGAACGATTTCTTCGTAATTGGCTGAACCATATAATATTTGTTTTTTCATAACGGGAACTTTGTAAGAAAAGTCGAGACGCAAGCAGAGACGCATTGCAATGCGTCTCTACCGGTACTGTTGATGAGATAAAGCTGTTCGCTTGATTTAAGGGTGATATTGTTGTTGGTATCCCGCAGGGCTACTCTATGTACACCAATAATTTGTAACAAACTGTCGGCTCACGCAGAGCCGCAGAGCCGCAGAGAATGAGAGAAATTAAATAAACCGGCTTGAATTGCCTTTTGGGATTTATTTTTTTGGAACTTCCTTAGCGTGAAATATCAGCATCCTACTGGCTATGAGCTTGTGCTGCCTCTAAGGTGTTTTCAAGTAAACTGGCAACCGTCATTGGGCCGACGCCGCCTGGTACGGGTGTAATCCAACTGGCCCGTTGTGAGGCGGCTTTAAAATCAACATCGCCCACTAAACGGCCATCATCTAGTCGATTAATGCCGACATCAATGACGATAGCGCCCGGTTTAATCCAATCACCAGCTATCAAATTCGGTTTGCCTACGGCTGAGACGACAATATCGGCCTGTCGTACTTTGTCGGCAAGATGCCGAGTGTATTTATGACAACCTGTCACGGTGCAATTCGCTTCTAATAATTCTAAGGTGATTGGACGACCGACAATATCGGATTGACCAATGACAATGGCATCATAGCCGACGAGATTGACACCGGTATGCGCTAACAACGTCATCACACCTTTAGAGGTACAAGAATGTAATATCGGCAAATGCAAGGTGAGTCGCCCAACATTATAAGGATGAAATCCGTCTACATCTTTATGGGGCAGAATACGCTCAATGACTAATTCACTATCAATGTGTTGAGGCAAAGGGAGTTGTACCAAAATACCATCAACTTCATCATCTGTATTCAATTGATGAAGCAAATTTAACAGGGCTTCAGTTGAAGTCGTTTCGGGTAGATCATACGCTTTTGAAACAATACCGACTTGTTGACAAGCACTGCGTTTATTACGGACATAAATTTTTGAGGCAGAATCTTGACCGACGAGTACCACGGCTAAACCGGGGGGACGCAAACCTTGTTCGATACGGGCTTGTACTTGTTGTTGTACTTGTTGGCGCATTTGTGCGGCAATCGCTTTACCATTTAATATTTTTGCTGTCATGTTTTTAGTTAAAAATCTAGGTTAGACTTGGGCGCATTTCTAAAAAAAGGATCATATCGATAAATCTTGAAGGTCCGAGCTTCAATTTTTGAGATCAAATGGCCACCATCTGCCTTGAGAGAAATACTGTAGCGGCTGATATTCGATTTTATAACTCATTTTTTGACACTCTTCAACCCAGTAACCTAAATAAAGCCATTCCAGATTTAAACGCTTCGCTTCTTCTATTTCCCATAAAATGGCATAAACCCCTAAACTACGTTCTGAATAGTTTGGATCAAAAAAGGTGTATACCGCTGAAATACCGTTTTCAACAGAATCAACAACGGCAATGGCAACTAATTGTTTTTCCAGGCGAAATTCATAAAAAACGGTTTTTGACCAAGTGCTGGTCAAAAATCCGATATACTCTTCTCGTGTCGGGTTAGTCATACCGCCATCCTTGTGACGATCCGCGAGATAACGATAATAGAGGTTAAAGTGTTCAGGTTCAAAGGTGGGCGCGACTGCGGAGACTTTTAAATCCTGATTTTTCCGCCACACACGTCGTTGACTACGACGGGGTGTAAAGTGTTTGACTGGCAAACGTACCGCGAGACAAGCTTGACAGTGTTCACAGTGAGGACTATAAATATCGTTACCGCTACGTCTAAAACCATGTTGAGAAAGTTTATTATACAACAAGGATGTTTTAGAAACGAAAGGCGCTACAAATACGGTTGTTGCCATACGATTTGGCAAATAACTACAGGGGTATGGCTGGCTCATATAAACATCAAAAACTCTACGATTACTCATGGCGTTTGACCTTCATTTGTTTATTAAGCATCTCAAACTGCCAAATACCCTTATGTCCCGGTTTTTCACATAATGTGTCTAATAAAGCACGATATTGTTGACGCGAAATATGTTCCGCGCCTAAACTTTCTAAATGAGGCGTGTGTACTTGACAATCAATCAATTCATAGCCCCAACGTTGCAATTGCCAAACAAAGTGTGCAAAGGCCACTTTGGAAGCATCACTTATATGGCTAAACATAGATTCACCAAAAAATATTTTACCTAAGGCGATGCCATAGAGGCCGCCGACTAAACGCCCTTCATACCAAGCTTCACAAGAATGTGCATAGCCATAGTCATGTAATTGACAATAGGCATTTTGCATATCATCTGTAATCCAAGTGCCATATTGACGACGACGTGGGCCGGCACATTCTTTAATCACTTGTTGGAAATTGTGATCCAGTGTGACAGTAAATTGCTCTTTGCGAATGGTTTTACGCAAACTACGTGAGACTTTAAGGGCTTCAGGAAATAATACCATTCTCTGAGCAGGTGACCACCATAAAATCGGTTCATCATTGCTATACCAAGGGAAAATACCTAAGTGGTAAGCTACGAGAAGACGATTAATAGTTAAGTCACCTCCGACGGCCAGTAATCCGTCAGGATGTTCCAAAGCCTGTTCCAAAGGCGGAAAATCATAAGGGCTGGCATTTTGAGGAATCCAATAGGGACGACGCATATCAGTTTTCCGTTTTCAGTTATCCAATGTGACGATCCTGAGAATATAACGAATTTAGCAGAATCAGCGTTTTATCACCCTTTCTGAAAAGGGGAATTGTTGGGATTTGATGTGATTAACCAATTTGCCCATTCTATGGGTTGGGCAATATCAACTCCGGCCGCTTCTGCTTGTTGAAGTATGAAACGTTGTAAGTCTTGCAAAAACTCCGAATCTATCAGTTCGGGATGATTCGGTAATTGCGCGTGTAGCAGGTTATAAATTAATTTCAGTTCTTGAATCGGATAATTTTTGAACGTTTTCATGTTGATTGGGAATTAGGGTCGTTGATAATAAATATCGTTTTTCAGACAATTAACAAAACTTAAGTTTTACTGATATTAACATCTATAGTATTGCTTGCATTGAGGAAAGACGTTTTTTCCGTAATCCTATTCTTATTTTCTATAAAAACTTGAACCTCGAAAAAGTTTGTAAAATACCATAGAGTATAACAAAATACCATAGCGTTTTATTCTCTGTGAAACGCTGTGTCATTGTGTGTTAAAAAAAGAAACCGAAAACTAACAAACCATGCAAATATTATTAACGGGTGCAACTGGCTTTATTGGACAACATTTATTATCAGCCTTGTTGGCTGATGGGCATCAAATTGTGGCTTGTGTTCGACAGCCTGAGCGGTGGCAAGGGCGATTCCCAAAAGTTAAGTGGATGCGTTGTGATTATAAAAAGGATCATGAACCGCTGGTGTGGTTGCCGCGTTTGAGCAATATTGATGTGGTGATTAATGCTGTCGGTATTATTCGTGAAACCCGTGGACAGCGTTTTGAAGACTTACACACGCACACCCCAGTCGCCCTCTTTCAAGCGGCCGAACAACTTGGCATTCGCAAAATTATCCAGATTTCAGCTTTGGGGGCCGATGAGCAAGCTGAAAGCGCCTATCATTTGAGTAAACGTGCTGCTGATGAGGTGTTATTGGGCTTAAATGTTGATGCTGTCATTCTTCAACCTTCTATTGTGATTGGGCGAGGGGGCGGCAGTACGATTTTATTTTCAGCCTTAGCGGCCTTGCCTTGGATACCGTTGATAGGGCAAGGTGAGCAACGGTTGCAACCGATTGCGATTGAGGATGTGAAAGCGTGTGTACTGGCCCTGTTACACCA
>JAYQWI020000785.1:0-3004 GCA_035871815.2 Candidatus Parabeggiatoa communis | reverse complement strand
ACAATGGCTGCCTCGCTCGATCCCGATTTAGTAGAGGCTGTCTGTTTTGCTTGGTTGGCTCAGCGACGCTTGGATGGGCTGGCTGGTAATTTGCCTTCTGTCACTGGGGCACGTCAGGCCGTCGTGTTGGGAGGGATTTATCTCTAGTGCCAGATTGCTACACTCTTCCAACCGCCCACCATGAACCCATAGCTATACATTACATTATTGTGGCGTTATTTTTTGGATGTTAAACGGAAAATGAGTGAGTTTTCAACAACTGATAGAACGCTGATTGCACTGATTATGGCCTGATTTACGCTGATTAAATCTATTGCCCCCATTTCTATAATTTCTCCTTCAATTAATCGTTTTTCTGGCGAAAACAGAGGCCTATTTCCATTTCGCTGGAAATTTCACTTATCAGGTTGGAATATATCATGTTTTGTTGTCTTCATCATTATTATGAATGACTTTTTTTAAGTTAAGGAATTAAAATAAACGATTCAGCCTTGAGATACATCTCAAGGCTCAAAAATTGAGTACTAGCTAACGACTGTTGCTCTAATCGTCTGAGGTGGGCTTATCGGAAATCTGTGGGGAATAGGCTTCGGTACGTCAATAGGTACCACCCATCCGATACTGGCTATGATTAATTCCGCTTCAAAACAATAAATGGTAATCAAATTCTCATCTGTTTCTATTTGAACATATTCATTTTCAAAAAAAATATCATTAATTTCAGTGATAGCCTCGTATTCTTTCAGTGTTTCATTCCAACGCGGTTTGATTTCAGATTGGGGTAATCCTTGTAATTGAGTTACTGGATTGAATATAAAACTACCTAGTTTATAACAACCATATTCTTGTTCTTCATCGAAAGGTTGAAATTGAGGATGTTCTTCTGTCAGTAGTAATTCTAAAAACAGTACGACAGAGTCATGCACTTTTTTCCAACCCAATAGATATGAATCCGTAAAATCGACTGCTTCAATTCCAAGGGTTTTCATAAAATACCTCATTAATCAGTTTGAATGAAGTCATAATCTTATTGGCGCGTGGGCTGCGAGACTTTTTTTGGCCACGGGCTGACCAAAACCATCAACTCGCTGACCATTGCTGTTCCATAAAGTCACTCTGGGATACCTACTATAAGGGCCGAGTCCGACTTGTGTGCTAGCCGGTTTTATTTTCATTCTTTTCCTTCCAAAGCTATCGGCCCAAGTCTCAAACCCAGCTAGGGTGGTATGCGTCATTGTCCAACCTTTGGAACTTGCCCAAGCTCTTAAATCATTTGCTGTTGGTGCTTGGATAAATTGACCAGCCGGGCCATGCCATCTTCCTGATATTGAATTAAATCTAAATGGCTCAAGCATAATATTAACCTAAGTCAGTAACCCGATGCTAATTACAAATGTATAATGGAGTGTATTTGAAAATGGCGAGTATTAAAAAAACTTGAGCATCAAGTCATCATTATTCGTTTAGTCAAGTTGCTTCTAAGTGTTTTAACACAGCTAAAATCGTAATTTGAAATACGTTGTTCAATCAATTTCCTCGCTTCATAGACATACAAATTAATACTAGGTAGCAATTTGGCACGAATTTCTAATGTTGCGTGTGGAGCTTCACTTAATTGACTTGATAATACTCACGCAATTGATTCTACGCTTGTTAGTTAACTATTTTGTGTTAACGTAAGCATCATGTACAATGTGTTCACGCGCCCATCTTCTCAATACTTCTGCTGATTGCAGGGAATAAGAACTGCCGATATAAACTAACCACTGTCCCTCCTTTTTATACAAGGCTAAAACTACCATTTGAGCAGAAGTTTCTAGCTTGCGTTCACAATTTTTCCAAAGTCTACGACATTTTTCTAAGAGCCTGTTCAAAATCTTTTATATCTGACTAATGACAAGACAGCATGACGAAATCCTCACGCCGTTTCATTTTAGCGCGATACCTCTGAACTCTTTTATTCTGTTTGAGGGCAATTTGTTCTCTCATTATGCTTTCCAACAACAACAGCTTCGCATAGACAAACAAGGTGCTTGGGCCGCTTTGGGGCAAGCTGATCGGGCATTATTAGAGGCCATGCTGGCCGATCCCTATTTTGCGAAACCCATTCCGAAAAGTACGGGCCGTGATTATTTTAATCTCAATTGGTTAAACCAGCACATTAAGGGCCTGTCTTTAGGGCCTGAAGACATCCAAGCTACCTTATGTCAATTGACTGTCACCAGTATTGCACAAGCCGTTTTGCTTTATAGCCCACAACGTTTATTAGTGTGTGGCGGCGGCGTACATAATCCGCTATTGATGAACGGATTAGCGCAACATTTACCTGATTGCGTGGTTGAATCGACAATGGCCGTTAGCCTCGATCCAGATTTAGTCGAAGCCGTCTGTTTTGCTTGGTTGGCTCAGCGACGCTTGGATGGGCAGCCTGGTAATTTGCCTTCTGTCACTGGGGCACGTCAGGCCGTCGTGTTGGGAGGGATTTATGTCTAAATCTAAAAACGTGATAGAACGCGGATTGCACTGATTATCATGATTGACGCTGATTAAATTAAGAGTTGAAATGATATTTCCCTTTTAAATCAATATGATACCTAAAAAAGCGTTTTAGCACCTCATCTTTGCTAGAATTTGAGATCAATGTAGGGTGGGTAAGCGGGCGGCCCTGATTTCAAAAACACCCCAAATCGTCTTACCCACCCTGATTTCAAAAACACCCCAAATGTCTTGCCTGCTTGCCCACCATTCCAATCAATATAAATTACCCACCATTCCCCTTGAGAAGGAGCTAGCGTTATTGCCCAAACTCAACCCGCCGCACAAAGCCATTCCTAACACTATCAAGCTCTTTAAGCCCATAATTCAAGTACACACGGGCATTATTGGCACTGACTCCTTTACTCATATTTTGGGCCAGCGACAAGAATTTGGTCAACGTGATAATATCGTCTACCAGCTTCACGGGTACGAAAGATGCTGCCTGTGTTTCGGGCTGCCTTCTCGC
>JAYQWI020000784.1:0-5168 GCA_035871815.2 Candidatus Parabeggiatoa communis | reverse complement strand
TGGCCTTTTTAAACAAAAACACATCCCCGCTTTTTGGATATTGCAATTGCACAAAACCCAGCGTTTAGTTGGCTTGCGGCTTTTATCCAAAAGCCAAAAAACGAGATGCGTCAATTTCATAAAAAGCCCGTTTTTCGACAGTCTAGGGGCTAACCCCTTCGAGGTTCGCGTTTTAACTACAATTGAACATTTGATTTTTGTTCAGCGGCCTGTTTATGGGCCTCACAACAATATAGCTGTTCTTCTAAATTGATGGCTTCTTCTTTGGGAAGATATAGGCCACAATAATCACAACGCACCATCATGCCAGGCGGTAGGGTTTTCGGTGGCTTCGGTGTTTCATTATCTATCTGATCTTGTTGCCTTAAATCTTGGTACCATTGGCGGACAAAACGCCAAAGTATCAAAGCGGCTAAGGCGAACAAAATAAAACGTATGATATTCATATACTGATAGTATAAGGGATAATCAAGTTTCGCTTCGACCCGAAGTTGATCTCGCCTAGCGAAGAGCGAAGTTTGACGATCCTTCGGTCTGCAAAGCTCAAATAAACGGATTTTCACAATTATTTTCACCCTTTTCAAGTACATTCTGTATCATCTGAATGAAAACTTAAAAATAGGTATTGTGATCAACGGGTTAAAATAAAAATAGGTTTTTTTCAGGACAATAATCAGCGTTTTATATTTCAAACGGGTGCGTTTCGGATTTGAGTCAAAAGTTCTTATGGCGGGGGCCCATAAGCATCAATCCCAAAATCCTTACGGGTTTAAACCCTCTCGTTCTGACGGGGTTATATCAAAGAGTTTTGCTATGGCAATTAACCATTAAGTTGTACGGATTTGTTGGAACGAGTGAACGATTTGGCCTGTTTGTGTTGTGCGAGTTTATCTAAAATACCGTTGACATACTTGTGACTTTGTTCCGCACCAAATTTTTTGGCTAATTCTACAGATTCGTTAATCGCTACCTTAAAAGGAACATCTGGACAATAATTCAATTCGTAGCTACCTATTCGCAAAATCGCGAGTTCAATTGGATCAAGCGCGCTGATATCGCGATCCAGAAATTGTTTAAACACTTGATCCAATTGCGTGGCTTGTTGGAAAATACCATTTAACAAGCGTTTAAAATAGGGAATATCGGCTTGAGTTATATCCTGTTCTTCATCTGAAAATGGTGAGTCAATTTCATTCATTTCAACTAAAAATTGTGACTCAATGATTTCAATAGCTTGTGCCGTCAATTGCCATTGATATAAGGCTTGTAATACCCGTTGACGCGCTGCGCGACGGGCTTTGGGAGAAAATTGTTGTTTTGCTGGCATTATTTATTAAGGTCGTGAGGCAATGTGGGTGATATGATAGAATGCTGATTTAGCTTCTTGTCATGATGCCACGCTAAAGTTTCGCTCAGCGAAACTTGAGCGTGAAACGCTGATTTTAAATCAGAATCATGTTTAATCAGTTGATCATCAGCATTCTATTCTTAAATTTTAAAATCAGCTTTCAGCGATTGCTATGGCCTATTTTTTTTGACTATCATGTTGAACATAATCAACAACTTCTAACCCAAAACCGGAAAGGGCGTGCATCTTTTTCGGCGCACTGAGAACACGCATTTTACAGATTCCTAAATCTGACAAGATTTGCGCCCCTAATCCATGAGTGCGTAAATCATGTGTTGAGGCTTGTGCCGGTAAGTCTTCGCCTTCATCTTGACGACAACAATAGCGAATCCGATTTATCAGCATTTTATGATCATCTTGTTGGTGCAAGATGACGACAACGCCACATTCCTCTTGAGCAACGCGCATCATCGCATCACGCAATGGCCAGCCACAGGCCTCTCGCACACTTGCGGTCAAATCACATAAGACATTATGAATATGCACCCGTACCAAAACGGGTTCATTGGCGGATATTTCACCCTTAATCAATGCAAAATGGACAACATCATCAATCGTATCTTGATACGCGATCAGCTGAAAGTCACCAAATTCAGTTGGCCAATGGCAAGTCGCTACTCGTTCTACCGTTTTTTCATGCTCTACCCGAAAACGGATTAAATCGGCAATGGTTCCAATTTTTAACTGATGTTGTTCGGCAAAGAGTTCTAAATCTGGGCGACGTGCCATCGTACCATCTTCGTTCAGGATTTCTACGATCACGGCGGCCGATTCTAAACCGGCTAAACGGGCTAGATCACACCCGGCCTCTGTATGCCCTGCGCGTCTCAGTACCCCGCCTGGTTGCGACATCAAGGGAAAAATATGGCCCGGTTGTAGCAGATCAGAAGGTTTGGCATCTGGAGCCACTGCGGCGCGAATCGTTATCGCTCTATCAGCGGCAGAAATTCCGGTTGTGACGCCTTTAGCCGCTTCAATCGACACGGTAAAATTAGTACCATTGGGTGTGTTGTTATCGCTCACCATCAAGGGTAATTGCAATTGCTTACAACGCTCATGGGTTAATGTCAAACAAATCAAGCCACGCCCATAACGGGCCATAAAATTCACATCTTCAGGCTGTGTTTTTTCAGCGGCCATAATGAGATCGCCTTCATTTTCACGATCTTCATCATCCATCAAGATGACCATTTTACCTTGGCGAATATCGGCGATAATTTCTTCTATAGTGTTAAAAGACATAATTGGATATCAGTGGAATGTGTGCAGCAAAATCAGTTCAATTTGTGAAGTGTATCACATCTAAAGCCATATCGGTGCATAAATGCCAAAACAGTAAGCGGGTAGTTGATATATAGATATTCAGATAATTATTTTCAAAGCCAAGTAGCGCCGCACGGCCGTGCGTCTCTACTTTGCGCCTTTGCGTGAGATTAAAAATACCACCCTTTTTCAAATTATTTCGCGTCCTATCTTCTATTCGCGGCAATAGCCGCTTCAATCACTTCTTGCCCGATTTCCGCTTCAAATTGTTTCCAAACAGGTTGCATTGCTTTACGCCATAGGGCCAATTCGGCTTGACTTAAAGTCAAGATTTCTGTTTTACCCGTTTCCTTTGCAAAATCAATGACGCTTTGACGACTTACCATGGCCAATTCCTGTGCGAGTCGATTCACTTCAAGGCTCACTTCAGCCAGAATCTGTTCTAATTCAGTACGGATATCCTCAGGCAAACTCTTCCAGAATGCGGCATTGGTTACCACTAAATAATCTAACACGCCATGATCGGTTTCTGAGAAATGTGGTTGCACTTCATAGAACTTTTTAGACTCAATATTTGACCAAGTATTCTCTTGTCCATCAACAACGCCTGTTTGCAAAGCATTATACACTTCAGCAAAGGCTAACTTTTGTGGACTGGCACCTAGCATTTCAAATTGAGCTTGCAAGACATGAGATTGTTGAATACGGAATTTCAAGCCTTTCGCATCAGCAGGTACGCGCAAGGGTTGATTAGCCGATAATTGTTTCATACCATTATGCCAGTATGCCAGCCCTAAATAACCCGATTGTGTCATCGAAAACAGTAATTTTTGCCCCATTAGCCCAGTTTGGAAACGATTGACGGCCTCAAGATTATCAAATAGAAACGGTAAATCAAAGACTTGCAGTTTCTGAGTGTATTTACCAAACTTCGCCAACGAGGGTGCGGCTAACTGCACATCGCCTAATAATAAGGCCTCCATCACTTTGTTGTCATCATACAACTGAGAATTAGGATAGATTTCTACCACCACTTTTCCAGCAAGACGTTCCTCAACACGCTGTTGAAACATTTTAGCCCCAATCCCTTTAGGCGTACTTTCCGCGACAACATGGGAAAACTTGATTTTTATGGGCGCGGCACGCTGATCGGTTTGATCCCCAAGACAGGCGGATAACAAGAATAATGCAAGACTGATAATTAAAATACGCATGATGTTTTCCTTGAATGACTAATAATAAACGACAAACCTGACAGGTTTTAACTTTAAGCACTTCTATTGGCACATTGATTGAAAGAAAAATAAACGCGCTTTGACGCTAAAGACGCTAAAGACGCTAAAGACGCTAAAGATGCTAAAGATGCTAAAGATGCTCGGTAATAAATCTTGCATTTTTGCGTGCGTTATTTTTTATTACCGAACAACCGAAAAAAATTCTCTGTTGTTGCTTGAGCGATTGTCTCGAAAGGTTTCTCTCGTAAATCGGCAATAAATTCAGCAACATGTCTAACATAAGCCGGTTGATTGGTTTTACCGCGATAAGGTACTGGGGCTAAATAAGGCGCATCGGTTTCAACGAGCAGACGATCTAAAGGCACTTGTTTAGCCACCGCCTGCACCTGTTTCGCATTTTTAAAAGTAACGATACCCGAAAAGGAAATATAAAATCCCATATCCAAAGCGTGTTGAGCGGTATCCCAATCATCCACAAAACAGTGCATGATCCCGCCCACAGTCGCCGCGTTTTCTTCACGCAAAATGCGTAATGTATCATCAGCCGCATCGCGGCTATGAATAATCAAAGGTTTACCCATTTCTTTAGCCGCTTGAATATGAGTACGAAAACGCTGTTGTTGCCAAGTCAAATCACCTTGACTGCGAAAATAATCCAACCCCGTTTCACCAATAGCAATGATATGGGGATCATCTGCCAAAGTGCAGAGTCTTTCCATATCAACAACAACTTGCGAAGACGTATTTGGATGAACGCCTACTGAAGCAAATACATTTTCAATGCGCTGAGCAATCGCTAAAAGTGTCGGAAAATGCGCCAAATCAATTGCGACACATAAAAAATGGCTAACGCCTTCTGCGTGAGCAGTATTAACCAATGTATCAGGCGTTGTATTTTTAATTAAATCCAAATGACAGTGTGAATCAATTAACATTTCAGTTATCAGTTATCAGTTATCAGTGAAAATCCGTTATCAATTGTATTCATTTTGAGGCTTGGGGTGTTGGGGTGTTGAGGTGTTTTGTTCTACTGCTCGCCTTTAAGTTGAGTTCCAATTGAGATTCATGCCTTGAGAAGGAACGTGGTGGATTCTTGGATCGTTTCTTAACGCTATCTCGCTTTATTCGTTTAGGAAGTTCCAAAAAAATAATTATCCCAAAAGGCAATTCAAGCCGGTTTGTTTAATTTCTCTCATTCTCTGCGGCTCTGCGGCTCTGCGTGAGCCGACAGTTTGTTACAAATTATTGGTGTGCATAGAGTA
>JAYQWI020000783.1:0-4298 GCA_035871815.2 Candidatus Parabeggiatoa communis | reverse complement strand
TTATGGGCTTTGATTTTAAGCCTGTGTAGTCTATCCGTTTTCGCTTGGCAAGTCACTTTGCAAGCCGATGACTCGACTCAGAAAGTCATGGTAAGTAATGAGGCTAATCTGAACGGGGTGGATGTTTATTTAGTGGTGTTTGATAAAGATGCCAAGGATGAACAACCCTTATTCCAATCTTGGATTGTGGATCAAGGCTGGCAAATGGGATTAAAGCCAGTGTCTTCCTCTGCGATTGATTTAACCGCGTTTGCGTCACGCGAAATGACAGCGTTGACACCCACTTGTCCAGATGAACATCGCTGTGTTTTGGCGCTGGTGGCGATTGAGCATGGTTTAGAACCGTTAGAAAATCAGGATAAGTGGCAGGCTGCGTCATTTTTGCCTTTAACCTTGGCAGCCGGTTGTGAACGTTGGCCTGGGCAAACTTTTTTCCTGTCGTGTGACAGCAGTCGCGGTGGCTATCCTGAGGGCGCGGTTGATTTGGCTGTGGATGATGGTGGCGCTGCTCCGGCGCCTAATAAGGCGGCTGCCCCTGAGGCGGCGGCTGGTTCGGCTGCCCCTGATACCGAAAAACCCGATATTTTTAGACGGGTTGGTGATAAACTGTTGTATGCCAATGGGCAAGCGAAACGCTTTCAAGTCATTGATATTGCTGATGTCTCTAATCCGGTTTTGACTGCCTGGACGGCTTTATCAGGGTCCCCGCGTGAATTGTATGTGTTAGGAGATCATTATGTGTTGTTGCAAACCGATTATGTCGGTGAAGAGGGAACACATTTAACGGTATTGCGCGAAGATGATGCGGGTAAATTGATCACGGTAGATGAGATGACGTTATCGGGGCATTTTATCGAATCGCGGCGGCGTAATGATTTGATTTATAGCGTGACGCAAGACTACACGACTGTAGAAGACGATCAGACGGCCTGTGTGGGTTGTCGTATTTCTAAACAAAGCTTGAATATCAAAGCCTTACGCTTAACCGATGCGGGAAAATGGGAAGAGGCGGATCAGGCGGAGTTGGCGGGTTATTCTCCCACGATTGCGATTTTCCCTAACCATTTGGTGATCGCTAACCATAATCCTGCGGAAGAAAAATGGCGTACAACGCAAATTCAAGTGTTTGATTTGTCACAATCCGATCCGTTAGTCGAATTGCCTACCTTGAAAGTGCCAGGGCGGGTGCCTTCTGAATTTCATTTGAGTATCGTCGATGATCAATTTAGGGTTGTTTATGGCCCTGAGGATCGGAAAGATGGCAGTAGTTTGGCTATTTATAAGCTGCCTAAAATGAGTTTGATTGGGAAAGTCGATAAGATTGCACCGGGTGAGGAATTATTTGCCACTCGTTTTGTGGGTGATCGCGCTTTTGTGGTGACTTTTGAACGCACCGATCCGTTGTGGGTTATCGATCTCAGTGAGCCTAATAAGCCCAAAATAATGGGTGAATTGGAAGTACCGGGTTGGTCAGAAAAGCTGTTTTTCCACGAAGATCGCTTATTTGCTGTCGGCATAAATGATCAACCGCTTGAAAGTGAAGATGCCCGTTGGGTGCGGCGCGTTGCGCTATCCCTGTTTGATGTGGCTGATCCCACTAAACCGAGTTTGCTCAGTAGTTTGACACCGTTGGCAGGTGTTGTGAACTATAGTTGGTCACCCGCCTTGGATGATGAACGGGCTTTGTTATTGAATTGGGAAGACGCTTTTGCGGCTTTGCCGATTAATTCTTGGGAAAGCGAGGCCGGTAATCATTTACAAATCGTGTCGTTAGCCAATGATAAACTTGAAGATGCAGGGCGTTTAGACAGTACGGTGCAAATTCAACGCAGTGTCTCTTTGAAGCCTGATGTGTTAGCGGCTTTAGGTGATCAAGCGTTAATCACGCTGCGTTGGGGGCAAGGTGAAACTAAAAAGTTGGGTGAAGTGGAATTGGCGACTAACTTGACTTGGTTGAATTTACAAGGGGATGCTTTGTTGTCTGCGGCGAGGGGTAATCAGGGTTATCACCGTTTTTACCGTTATGCGAAAACCGATGTGGAAACACCGATCAAGCGTTGGCATTTGCCGCGAGGCTATGACGGGGTAGACTTGGATGGTGATTTAGTCGTGTTTTATGACTACAATCCTTTAGCAGTGCAAGTACTCGATCTCAAGACGGGCGAGTTGAAAAAGGCACAAGTGCTTGAAAAGCAAGCCGAATCGGAAACGCCTGATTCAGCTGAGGCAAAGCCGTTGATCGCGCCAGTAATGTGGTACAACCGCAGTCAACCTTTATGGCACAAAGGCCAGTTCTATGTGGCCGAGCAACGTCAGTTTCAAGGCAACGAGACACAAGCGACAGTGTTACCCCGCCCTGATCAGAATCAGTGGCAAGTTCAATGGCTTCTGCGGAGTTGGGATATGCAAGTCGAAGAAGCAAAGGAAGCGCCGACTCGTTCTATTCCAGGCCAACCGTTGGGCTTCAGCGCTTCTGGCGAACTCATAACACAGGAAGTAACCGAGCAAGGGCAATTACGCTTGAATTTATCACAACTCGATGCCGAACAGGCCCGTTTACTTCAAAGTCGTGAACTGCCTTGCCAAGCTTATTCTCAAGTGATATGGGCCGATGAAGCGGTGTATGTGATTTGTCAAAATGAGGAGAGGTACATTAGGCCAGAGCCTATAATCCTAGAAGATACGGCTGGTGATAAAGAGGGCGAAACGGATACGCTGCTGGAGGATGAGGATACGGCAGATGAGAAAAAAGCAGATACGCCAGAAGCCGAAAACCAAGAACCGACGACGCAGCTGTTAAAACTCAATCCTGGACAAGGTTTTACTTCAGAAGGGCAATGGACGTTAACGGGTTCTCGTCGTTTGGAAGCCATCCGATCTGATATCGTCTTAATGGGGCCCGGATATGGTTGGTATGGGCCTTGGTTAGAGGGTGATATGATGGTGAAATCAGCGCGAAGCTCACCGGCGATTATGCCACCTGATTACCAAAGTGGTTGCGATATCTATCAATTGCTCCCAGAAAAAGAGCCCGTGTTACTGAAACATCTTGACAGTTGTCCTTATGGTGATCAGTCAATGGTATTGACACCGAATCAGGCTTGGACAGCCGAAGGCTATGCTGGGATTTCGGAGATCAAGTGGCCCTAAAAACCCATAAAAAATAACGCTAAAGACGCAAAAGACGCAAGCAAAATATTTTTTAAGACGCAGCGTCTTTTGCGTTTAATTAAATATTCGTTTATTTCCAAATTACAAAACTTGATGCTAAACAGGCAGTGGCTCAACTACGAAAATTAAGCAAAGATATTCGCTGGAAAGCCAATGATGATTTGTCAATTAGAGAAGCAAGAGAAGAGGGACGGACTTGGCAAACTAAAGTTTGTGAATTGCGATAATTTGTTTGGGTTCGTTGCCTAAGCGACTATAGGAAAAACACTATGCTACAAGCCATTAAACAAGAAGTGACGGTTTTGCCAAACGGCGTTATTCCATTTCGTTCTCCAGAACTGAAAGCAGGTTCGCGTGCGGAAGTCTTTGTTATTCTAAAAGAAAACTCGTTACCCCTTCAGCAAGAATCTGATACGCTTCAAAATGTACAGATGGCGACAGAACCAACCTTAATTAAACTCTTGACTCAGGTTGCGACTGAAAAAGAACGTATGACTTTGACTTACCGAAAACAACTTTTTTTGGTTGTCGTGCCAATAGAAGATACTGAGGTGTTTCAACAACTTAAAAGCGGTATTGAAGAATATACTAAACACCCGGTGACAACTATCCGTGTGGACGAAGCATTAGGAGAATTTCTTGAAAGCGTTGCTTGTGTGGCGCGTTTAACTTTGAACTATCAAGATAAAGTTTGGTTAGCGGTTGCCCCAATAGAAGACTTTTACTTGATTGAAGAACTTGAAGAGTGCATTGACTGTGCCGATGCCCGTGACGCGCTTAAAGAAGCTGAAGAAAAAGGGTTCATTTCTTCAGAACAATTGGATAAAGAATTGGGGTGGTAGTTCAATGGCAATTTACTCAGTAAAATACACGCCGGCTGCTTCGCGTCAAATTGGCAGGCTTAATAAAGAACTTCAAGCGCGACTCAAACCCAAAATAGCAAAGTTAGCTGAAAATCCTCGTCCACCTGGCTATAAAAAGCTTAAGAGCTTTGATAATCATTACCGTATTCGTGTTGGAGATTATCGCGTGATTTATGAAATACATGATGATGTCTTGTTGGTTTTAATCGTAAAAGTGGGGCCAAGAGGCGATATTTATTAGTCGGGTATAGTACAATAATGTTA
>JAYQWI020000782.1:0-3195 GCA_035871815.2 Candidatus Parabeggiatoa communis | reverse complement strand
GGCACTTGTTCTTGGATAACCCGGCCTTTCTCATCAAGGATTGAGACGCTTTTGCGGCCAGCGGCGCTTTTAGTGGTAAATATAATCTTCTTGAGACTGATGAATCTATCTTACCCTGAAAAAAATGAACAAGTCGTTACTTAAATTGATTAAGCTTCCACATAGCTTTAAACCATTTTCCAAGTCCAAAACCGAAAATATCTACTATTCTACACATTAAGATAAAAATAATAAGTGCTAAAAATTCGTGTTCATAGTTTTCTTCCGTTTCGTCAATTAAGAAATGTTCTCCAATCAAAAAAGGTAATATACCATTGAAAAGTACATACATAATAATAAATAGGAAGAGCATACCTTTATTGCCTAAAAAGAAACATTGGAAAATAATAATCAGTAATATGTTAACTAAAAGTGGATAAAAAATGATTGAGACGAAAATAAATTCTTTCATTTGTCCAACTATACAACTAAGAAACATTGAAAAATAATAATCAGCAATATCTTGATTAAAAGTGGATAAAAAATGATTGAAACAAAAATAAATTCCTTTCATTTTTTATTCTTGATGGAAATACCTGATATAATATTTTTGTGCAACTTCGATATGAAAATATTTCAACTCAATATCTCAATGAATAATCGTGTGCGTCGTTTTAAAATAGCCACACCCTAATTAATTGTAAAATTTTTTGACTTCTTTCAGTAATTCCTTTTAAATAACGGCTTAGGAATGGTCACGAAATAACTACCCGTTTTATAGATTTTCAGGTCAATACTTTCTAAAGAGCAAACTAAAAGGCGAACACGCAGATTCGCCCTGATGATTTTCTGAACTTCTATAAATGTCCATCTATAAATGTCCAAATTATTTTATGACGATTCCTTAGAATAATTTGTATTTTTAGTAACTTGAATTAATTTGACTAAAAAAAATCGCTATATTGCTGAGCTTATGACCTATTTATTTGATTGACAACTGTTTTTTTTAATCATACAGAAATATTTGGGACTCGTGTAATTAAATTCTAGGTTCTGTTGATATTTTATTACAAAAATATTAATAATGAGTTATAAAAATATCCCTTTACTAAAAAATCAATGACTTATCGCGAAATGCCAACAGAACCTAGAAGCAATACATGTTAGATTGCTCTTATTTTACAAAGTGTTATGAACAGTCCACTTTTTTAATCACTTTCACAATCAAGATGTCATATTAGACCTAAAAATGGCATTCATTTTATAAATTCATAAATATAACAATGAGTTATAATATTTTACGTTCACCCATCTCAAAAAAATTAGATTTTGTTTTCAATACTTTACAAGCGAACTGCCATTTTTAGGTTAGATTCTTGCTACTCTTGCTGCTTTGAACAAAGGGAAGGTTTTGTATATGAATTCCTTTTATATTATGGGCAAGGGCAATTCTCGCCTTCTCCGGCTGCAGGGAATACAAGATTACCAGAAAATTCACCTACACCAACGCTAATGCCTTCAGCAACTGAAGCAACAACATCTTCACCTGCTCGACTTGTAGTATGACGCCTCACTTCGCTACCTATTACACGAAAGTCTAAGACACCTCCATACTTACGAATAGTAAAGCCGAGTTTTACCCCAATAGCACCGCCAATTCCAGCTCCCACTGCCGCACCAACGCTATAATTGTTTGGATTAGTTACACACTTGCCCGCTAAATAATTACCGGAAATCTGACCCGCTAAACTGGCAATTGCATTGCCAATAAAAGCTCCGGCTGCGTGCGAACCCCATGGATTAACCAAACCCACTATAGCACCAGCTAAACCTCCAAGAATAGCACCTGCTATGCCTCCACTAATATATCCACCAATGGCCCCAGACACGAAGCCATACGCGGCACCTGCCAAACCATATTCACCGAACGGATCAATAAAATTAATGGGATCACCCAAGACATACCCATAAAGATTGGTATCTCCGCCATCAAACAAAATAGGATCTTTGGCAGTCCACCTACCCGTTTGTGCATCGTAATCCCGCGCCCCAAAGCGCGTGAACTGGGTATCCCGATCATAAATTCCACCGGCAAAACCAAATGGCTGAAATCCAGGATTGGAATCAAAGACGACATTCCCGAAGGCATCATAATCCATCCTTTGGGCAACAGTACCCTCGCTGATATCAACTACCAACCTTGGACTGCCTAAATGATCACTCAAAATGCGGTAAGTGTTGCCGTTTTTGAGCAGATAATCTGGGATGTTGGCTTTGGAGCCGTAGACAAATCTTGAGACGACATTGCCCTCACCATCCAATTCAGCCACCGGATTCAAGGCACCTTGGTACAGAAAACCCTGCACCAATTGTCCATTGACTTTTTTGCCAACACGCCGATTTCGCCCATCAATCACATACTCAATCTGTTTACCATCAGGTAGTTGGACTGAGCGGAGATTGCCCAAAACATCGTAGTGATATTCTGTGATTTGACCGTTGCTATTCTTAAGGCGTAGTTCTCCGTTTTCTGTGTAGTCGTAGGTGTTGTCACCATATTGGGTTAAACGATCTTGGTCATCATACTGGCCTTTGACGGAACTGTGAGTGGTGTCTGCACTTAGGCGGTTGCCGTTGTCGTCGTAGGTGTAGCCCTCTACAATCACTCCATCTTGTTTGACTTCAATTAAACGCCCAGCGACATCATAGCGATAGTCAAACGTGGTGGTAATGCCCTCAAGGGTTTCTACCTTTTGGGTAATCCGCCCCAGTTTATCGCGGCTAGATTCTGTGTGGTAAAGTGTGCTACCGTCATAAGTCGCTGTTTCACTGGCCATTTCACTGAAAGTATTATGGGTGTAGATAAATTGCGTGACGAGGGCCGGTATGCTGACGACGGTGGGATCTATAGCGGGGGCCTGTAGGGTTTTGCACTCATCATGATCAGGTGGAGGTTCTTCAATAATCCCTTGATAGTAAAGGGTTTGTTGATCCCCACTCGGGTAGGTGATTTGATAATCTTCCAAACCATCGCCATTTTGGTCATCAACCAAAGTGACTTGGATTTGACCGTCAGCTGGTGGTGTGCCGGGCGTGATCTGATTATCGAGTTGCAGTTGATGATTTTCCCCATTGAGTGTGAGGTGAATACGACCGTCTGCTTGGATATCAACGGCTTCAAAACCGTCTAAGTTTTGAAAATAGGCCTTTAAAGCG
>JAYQWI020000781.1:0-3364 GCA_035871815.2 Candidatus Parabeggiatoa communis | reverse complement strand
AAATCGCCGCTTTAGATTGGCTGCACGCGAACCGTGAGACTTTTGGGGTGCCCTTAGCGGCTATCAATATGAGTGTTGGGGGCAAAAAATCTCATTCGCAGCCGTGCGATGAGGATGCCAGAGCCAAAATCATCCAGAACCCGGATTCAGTGGGTATCGCAACGATCATTTCTGCGGGTAATAACGGTTATGCCGACGGTATCAGCGCACCGGCTTGTATTTCGAAAGCGATCAGTGTCGGCGCGACGGATAAAGACAATAAACTTTGGCCACAATCAAACCGTGCTGGCATACTTGACTTGTTAGCGCCCGGCGTTGGGATTGAATCCGCCTTGCCAGGTGATTTGATGGGTGCGAAGGACGGTACGTCTATGGCAGCCCCGCATGTCGCGGGTGCCTGGGCCATATTGAAGGCTGCCAATCCACAAGCCAGTGTTGCTGAAATTTTGGGTAAGTTGAAGAATACGGGGCAGGATGTTGGTGGTATGGCTCGGATTCAGGTTGATGCTGCTCTATCGTTATCCAAAACTACTCAACTTGTTTTTACTGACAGTGGGCAGGAACTTGGTAATTCAAATAGTCCCGGAGTTGCATTAGGTGACTTAGATAGCGATGGCGATTTAGATGCTTTTGTCGCTAATTATTCTAGCCAAGCGGATACCGTATGGTTTAACGATGGCAAAGGAAATTTTGCCGATAGTGGTCAAAGATTAGATCCGACTAATAGTTACAGTAATTCTGTTAGATTAGTAGATTTAGATCACGATAACGATCTTGATGCTTTCGTACTACACAATGGTGGTAGCCCTAGCAAAATTTGGTGGAATGATGGCAAGGGATTTTTCAGTGACAGTGGTCAAAATCTATACAATTCTGATGCTTGGGGAATTGATCTAGCCGACTTGGATAGCGATGGGGATTTGGATGCTTACATTGCTAATGCGTGGGGTATTCCAGATAAAGTTTGGCTAAATGATGGTTCAGGTCATTTTAGTGACAGCGGACAACAAATTGGTAACTTCAAAAGTCATAACATTGCTTTAGGTGATTTGGATGCTGATGGAGATATTGATGTTTTTATACCTGCTGGGTACGATGATCCTAATAGGGTATTCTTAAATGATGGTTCGGGTATCTTTGAAGATTCTGGACAATCTCTTGGCAATGGACAAAGTGGTGTAGTCAAATTTATTGATATAGACTCTGATAATGATCTTGACGCACTTGTTACTAATAGTGAAAATCAACCCAACCAAATTTGGTTAAATGATGGAACGGGTATCTTTAGTAAAGGTCAAGAACTTGGTAATTCTTCTAGTTATAAGTTAAAACTAGCTGATTTAGACCAAGATGGGGACATTGATGCTTTTATTGCCAATTCTAAAAACCAACCCAATAAAGTGTGGTTAAATGATGGTACTGGCACTTTTGTTGACAGTGGATTAAATCTTGGCAATTCAAATAGTCAAGGAATTGCTCTAGGTGACTTAGATGGCGACGGTGATCTTGATGCTTTTGTTGGTAATCAAGGGGCTAATAAAGTTTGGCTAAACAATTCTACTTCGACAGTTGTATGTCCAAAATCTACTTGCAATGTTGCTACTGATGGCTCAAACGAAACTGGTGATGGTTCAGAAGCTAAACCTTTTGCCACTATCCAACACGGCATTGATACTGCTAAAGATGGCTATACTGTTTTAGTCCATGCTGGTACTTATGTCGAAAATGTCAAAGTTGATGTCAAAAACCTCACTTTGAAATCCACAGACGGTGCCGAAAAAACAGTGATTGATGGCAACCAAAAAGGCACAGTATTAGCCATGAAAGAGGTTGAAGAAGCTGTTATTGACGGTTTCACTATAACTAACGGTAATGGACAAGGCCCCTTAGGTGGACTGTTTTATCATGTTGGCCCGGGAGGTGTCTCAATTACCAGTAGTGCTCCTGTTATCAAGAACCTTATTGTGACAGGCAACGTGACTCACGATGGTGGTGGCGTTAGTTGTGGTGGCAACGTAGCCACTCCCACATTGATAAATGTGCAAATCACCAATAATACATCTGATGTTGGTGGTGGAATCTATATAGATGGTATTGGTAACGGCATTTGCAATATGACATTGCGAAATGTAACTGTTGCTAATAACCATGCTAAATCTAGCAATATGGGTGGCGGTCTCTTTAGTCACAGCAAAGGCAAGTTAAATGCGGTAAATTCCATTTTTTGGAATAATACTCCAAATAATATTCACACTTGGGGAACACCTGCATTTAACATAACCTATTCTGATGTAGAAGGTGGTTGGAATGGTGACGGCAATTTTGATGTTGATCCCTTGTTTGAAAATGGCTATCATCTTTCTGATAACAGTCCAGCAATTGGAGCAGGCACATCAACAGATGCTCCTGAAACTGATTTAGAAGGTAATCCACGTTCTAATCCTCCATCTATGGGAGCTTATGAAGGGGTATTTATCTCTACTATTAGTTTAACCCTCACCAAAACTGGCAACGGTGATATAACCACCACCGACAATATTATAAACTGTGGTGAAACTTGCCAAGCTGACTACGAAGTTGAGAGTACCGTCACTTTGACAGCTACCCCGGCCACGGGCTCTAGATTTACGGGTTGGAGTGGCGATTGTTCTGGCACGTCTGCAACCACTATTGTGACTATGGATACAGCTAAAAGTTGCGCGGCGCACTTTGAGAAGTCACCAGGGCAAAAGACGATCACGATCAACAAAACGGGCAAAGGTAGGGCCACCGTGAAAATCGAAGTCAAAGCAGAAGACAGAACGCACCTATGCAAAACGGACTGCTCTGAAATGACTCAGCCTCTGTTCACCGCTGACGAAATCGTCTTGACGGCTACCCCTGCAAAAGGCTTTATTTTTAAACAGTGGGCGGGTGAGTGCAGTGGCACAGACAATCGCATTACCGTTCCCATGATGGCCTCCAAAACCTGTACCGCCGATTTTGATTTGGATCCCAATGCTGAAATGTATCCCCTACCGGTTAATAATAAGGAGGGAAGTCAGGGTAGGCTAGTCGCGAAAGGCGGTATTGATTGTGGCGAAAAGTGTACGGCCTATTACCCAGGCGGGCAAAAGGTGCGTTTGGAGCCCACTTCAATGAAGCCGATACCCTATTTTTGGGTTGGAAAGGGGATTGCAGTGGTTTTCAAAACCAGGTGTCTGTCACAATGGATGCCGATAAATCCTGTAGCGCCACCTTCAAACCCTATAATCCTGATGAAAAATTCGCCCTGATCGTCAATAATAGTGGCGACGGTGTGGGAACGATCAGTGGCAGAGAAAAAGGGGAAACAAGCAGTCTTGTCTGTAGAGGCAAAGCCGGT
>JAYQWI020000780.1:0-1468 GCA_035871815.2 Candidatus Parabeggiatoa communis | reverse complement strand
TCAGTTTTCACTTCAATTCTAACTTTGCCCGTTGGAATGGGAGACGTTGATGAAGCTTTATAACGATTCAAGGTCATTGTATTGTACTCAGCTTTTAATAGTCCCTTGTCCATATATACTGTGAACCCGGAAGATGTTCCTCCAACAGCAAACAACACGCCTTCTGCATCTTTGTCTATTTCAGCATCGATAATGGCAAGAGAAGAACGCCCACTCAAAAACTTGGGTGCTAAGGCTTCAGGAATCCTGTCTTGGCCTTCATAGAACGTCCATTGGGTAAGCGATGATGACGGCATCTCGCTAGGACTAAAAAATACGGTGTAGTAAGAAGCTCCGATGGGATACACAAGATTTTCCGTGGCTTCTTTATCAAAGATATTTTTCATTTCAGCCAGTTTTTTTTGGTTTTCTTTGGCGAGATTCTTTGATTGTGAAAAGTCTTCAGTCAGGTTGTACAGTTCCCAGGTGTCTTTCTCTGGTGCAAAATTAACAACTCCTGAAGGATCTGTGGTCCAAGGTGCTTTTGGTCCAAAGGTTCCTGCAAACCAACCATCATGATAGATACCACGACTACCCATTAGCTCGAAATATTGTGTCTCTTTAGTTCCTTTGGCCTCAGGTTTATCAAAACTATACAGCATCGACTTTCCGTCTAAGGGTTGCTGCTCCCCACCATTAACCACTTGGGGAGGAGTAATATCTAATGCTTCGTAAATAGTCGCCGCAATATCGTTTACATGATGAAACTGACTACGCACCTTACCGTCATGCTTAATCCTTTTCGGCCAGGAAATTACGAGCGGGGTACGGGTTCCGCCCATATATGCTGCGAGTAATTTTACACCCTGAAATGGTGTTGCCCCAGCATAGGTCCAGCCGTGGTGATACATTGGCTCAAGTGTTGGTCCACCGAGTTCATCTAAACCGCCATACTTGGTGTTGAGCACCTCAATTTGTTGCTCAACAGTCGACACCATTGTATTTTGGGCCAATAGTTCAGAGATTGTGCCATTTATACCCTCAGCGGAAGGTCCGTTGTCTGAGTTAATATAAATAATCAATGTATTATCAAGTAATCCCTGATTTTTTATCTCATCTACAATTTTTCCATATTGAACATCGGTATGCTCCAGGAAGCCTGCAAATATTTCCATCAAGCGAGCTTGAAACTCTCTTTGTGATGTTGGAATATCGCTCCATTTCTGCATACTTTGTGCTAGTGGATTTAAGGTAGCGTCTTCTGGAATCCAACCCAATTCTTTTTGTTGCTCAAAGGTCACCTGACGTAAAGCTTCCCAACCTTCATCAAATTTGCCGTCATACTTGTCAGCCCACTCTTTAAAGATATGGAAAGGACCATGTACAGCACCCGGCGTGAAATAAACAAAGAAAGGCTTTTCCGGGGTGAGTGTTTTGCTCGTACGGATCCACTGGATGGCTTTTTCGGCCATATCCTCGGTCAGATGAT
>JAYQWI020000779.1:0-4329 GCA_035871815.2 Candidatus Parabeggiatoa communis | reverse complement strand
CTCTACCCATCCTACGCTTGCTCAAAAATTTCCTCATTCTAACGGATTTGGGGGTAATCAAGGTTTTGTTTGTTAATTTTGATTATTTTAATCTGTTCAAAAGAGACGATATAGAAAAAACTCAAGCTTCCTATTTTTTCAGATTTTTTCAGTAGGTTTGGCGCACGCACTGAAGTGCTAACTACCAAGTTAAGCCGTGCGGCCTTTTTCGCGTTGGCTTCAGTGCAAAGTTAGTTAGGCCTTTTGTACGCTGACTACCATAAATTTTACTTTGACCCCAATTATAGGATAGAACATCCTGAAAATCCTTAAATCCAGTGAATCATTATTTATACATTGGGTGGATAAGGGTGCGAGCGATATCCACCCGACGAAACTATCCATTTAAGGGATATTCATACAACCTAAACCAGATGTATCCTTGACATGTCTGCCATAGTTGAAACCCACTTTGTAGTTTTCAAAGAAAGAACGTTGGGTTGCACGATCTATGGTCAGCATTTTTCTGCGAATGACTCCGTCGGTATCTTTGGCTGTCAGTAAATAGACTCCCGGACGCATACCCGTTAAACGATGTTGAGATTTAGAATCAACCGAAAAACGTTTCGTAATTCTGTTTGACATATTTTTGCCGTAATATTCTTCTCTTAAACCTTGAAACCCAGCAAAATAATACAAAGCTTCTACTGTTACTTCTAATTGACGAGAAGATTGAGTCCACCATCCATAATATTCATCATGTTCAAAAGCAAGAACTATATCAAAATAAGTGACTTGAGCTATTGCTCGACTTTCTCCTGCAAAAATGCCAGCAACGTATTCAACAGCATCTGCTAATGCAACATCTCCAAATAAATTGGCTTGGTTAAAAATGGTTTCTAAGACTTTGACTGCAAACAATGTGTCTCTTTCAGCTTCTGACTTTGAGCAATCAGAAATTAAATCACCATAGTAGTCAATAAGACCAGTCGCCGTAAAGACTGTGTCAAATAACCCTTTGACTTTATTAACTTTTTTGAAGATTGGATAGCCATCTTCGCTTAATTTTTCCGCTAATTGAGTCTTACCTTCACCAACTAAAAATGAGTTTATAGTTGGTTTTGAAGTGATTGGTTCGTAAATAATATTGTCTTCAGGTGTTGATGGAAGAGTATCAATTTTCACAAAAGGACTCTCATATTCCGGATCATAATTCATATTCACATGATCTTCTGACACCATTTCGCCACTTTCTTTATCAACAATAACGACATGAATAAAATAATCACCGGCTTTAAGAGCCGCATTAAATGTGTAATTGAAAACTTTCTCCCAGGTATCTGATGCTGTTATAAAAACATTTTCCAGATAGGGTGTTATAGCAGTGGTTAAATCAAACTCGTTTTTGCCACCATGAAATAGTAACGGATTTTCTGGTGTGCCAGCGTCGGGAGTACCGATAACCACATAAACGTCGTAAGGCTTTTCAGTGGTTTCCCCATCTTCAACATCCATATTGAGAGAAACGGAGATGTTTGGATTGTCTTGGCTAAATTGATTAGCGTTGGTATTGACGTAAATGCGGGGCTTCACTCTGATGACTGCCGTAAAACTAACATCTAAAGTATAATCAAGCAATTGTGCAGCATAATCAACCGATCCTCTGTCAAAAACAAGCACACAAAGGTAGTAAGTATCTGCTTCGACTTGAGTGGTCATACGGAAGTTTTGTCCTTCACCGCTATTTTCGTCAGAGGCAATGTAATCGTTGTTGCTATTGACCAAAAATCCATAAGTATCACCATTACTCATGGTATGTGCGGTCAGGGTATTACTATCGGGTACCTCTATCTTATAGCAGTTTTGACCTATCAATCCACCTGTATCAATGTGTCCTTGAATAGTATCTTGAGGAAAACTAAGGGGTATGGCAGTCGATGGAATATCTTTAACGCTGATACCATTCATGGAAGTACCTTTTTCAGCAGAGAAAACAATACTTTCAGGCGTTGGTCTGCCATTAGATATTAAAATATCTCCAGAACCAGGGGTAAAAGCAAATTGACCAGTAGGCGAGAGAGGAAAAACAACATAGTTACCGCTTGGCAAAGAATCTAAGGAAAAATAACCGTTAGTATCGGTGTGTACCCATTGACATTGTTGTTCATTGGTATTAGATATGCAGACAGTGACACCTTCAATACCTTGCCCATCGGGAGTGCGTACAAAACCAGAGCTCGTCGCATTTGAATCTGGCACAGGTGGGATAGTTGTTTCTGGCACAGTCACCAAAGCTACCAAGTTAGCCGGTGGGCTAGCTTGACCATCGCCATCATATCCCCAACAAGCCACGCTTCCATCCGTTTTTATACCACAGGTATGCCAACGGTCCGCACTCACCTGTGTAAAAGTGCCACTAGGTGGGCTAGCTTTATTACCCGCTTCTTCCGCTTCGTTTGATCCCCAGCAAGCCACGCTACCATCCGTTTTTATACCACAGGTATGATCAGCGCCCGCACTCACCTGCGTAAAAGTTCCACCGGGGGGGCTAGTTTGACGAGCAATATCATATCCCCAACAAACCACGCTACCATCCGTTTTTATACCACAGGTATGATCACCGCCCGCACTCACCTGCGTAAAAGTTCCACTGGGGGGGCTGCTTTTACCCCTGAAATTATCTCCCCAACAAGCCACGCTACCATCCGTTTTTATACCACAGGTATGACTTACGCCCGCACTCACCTGCGTAAAAGTTCCACTGGGGGGGCTAGCTTGACCATTGACATCATATCCCCAACAAGCCACGCTTCCATCCGTTTTTATACCACAAGTATGATTTACGCCCGCACCAATTTGTGTGAAAATTCCACTGGGTGGGCTGGTTCTATCCCAGAGATCATATCCCCAACAATTCACACTACCATCTTTTTTTATAGCACAGGTATGCGAATAGCCCACACTAATCTGTGTGAAAATTCCACTGGGGGGGCTAGTTCGACCAGCAGCATCATCTCCCCAACAAGCCACACTACCATCGTTTTTTATACTACAAGTATGAGTACCGCCTGCACTTATCGACATTGCAGATACTTCCACAGTGGCTAAAGTTATAGAAAAGAATGCACTTAGCATTATTGTTCTAATCATTGATCTTATCTCCTTACGGTAGAGGTGAATTTAAAAAGTATCATTGATGGTACTTTAGCTTTTAGCCATGAGTGATTCCTTGGCTGTCAATTATTATACCTCCTTTTGGTTGAAAAATTAATAAATAATGTAATGTGTGTTATAAAATGGTATAAATTTATTTTAAATTCAAGAAATTAGACCCAAATGACAAATGACAAATGACAAATTGATAATTGAAAAAATAACATGGGTGTAATTAAAAGTGATAGTTGTAGGGCGGATAGAGGCTGGCCTTCGGCTCACTGCGTGATACTTTGTTACGCTTCGCAAAAAGCACCAAATCGTCGTAAATGGTGGGTTTAACTCTGTTAGCCTTCGGCTCGCTCCGCTCAGCGAAACTCTACCCACCCAATAAAACTACAAAACTTTTTATTGCACCCCTACAGACCCGCGCATTTATACCAGATTATAAAATTCAGGTCTACCCTTTTTTAATAGGTCAGGTCGAAGTTGTTGCTCATTGACGGTTTTGAATCACGAATGATGCGGGTTTCGCAGATTGCATAATTAATATTGTCACATTGATTCTGCTCTTTACGATTTATATCAATGAACAATTATCAATTATTAATTATCACTTTAATCAGTTATCAGTTTCAGGCAAAAGTTTTTGTTTGCCTCAACTTTTGCGTGGAAATCAGTTATCAATACGAATTTAAGGATGCCTCTGGCGAACTTATGTATCTGATAAACTATCTTAAATGAGGGATAGAACGCTGATTATGGCCTGATCGGGCTGATTTACGCTGATCATTAATCAGTCTTTCACTTAAGAAGTTGAGGCAAACAAAAACTTCTTAAGTGAAAATCAGTTTCATCAGTCAAATCTGTGTGCTATCTTGAACAATCTTCAACCATTCAATCAAACCGATTATGATGACACAACTCTGTCTTAAAAATTTTAAATCTCACGAGAATACAAAACTGTCCTTGTCTAATTTGAATATCCTGACAGGGCCTAATGGCATGGGGAAATCGTCGGTATTTCAAGCCTTGTTATTGCTCAGACAATCCTACTTCAAAAATAACTTACTGGCATCGGGACTCGATCTCAACGGTTTTTTATGCGATATTGGTGTCGCCTTCGATGCGAGGTATCAATATGCCACGAATAATTTGATTGAGTTCGTCTTTTCGATAGATCAAAAAAACTATCAA
>JAYQWI020000778.1:0-3546 GCA_035871815.2 Candidatus Parabeggiatoa communis | reverse complement strand
CAAGGGGTTCACAAAGCAGAAAGTTTTTGAATAATGCGCCCCGCTCAAAAACAAGATGGATTAGCCTTATTGGATTTATCAGCAGATTAATAATCCTCATATGAGGCCAAAAAATAGCGCAAAAGCACTACCCAAAAAAATAACACTAAAGACGCAAAAGACGCAAACGATATTTTCTCTTTTTTAGCGCCCTTTAGCGCCCTTCGCGCCTTTTGGGTTTACTTTCCCTTTCCTATAATTAAGTTGGTCTCGGTCTAGGCTGCCTCTTGTCCTTTTTCTTGTAGCCTGTAATAATACGCCCCCTCTTTTATCAGTTATCAGTTATCAGTTATATTGGAGTTCAAAATTTATTTTGAGTACTATAATCCTCAATGTAAGGCCATTAAATAGCCGCTTCGAGCCTGAACAGCTTTGCTTCAGATTGCTTTTAGATCGAGGCCTCCTGTCATCATTGATTACTGATAATTGAATAGCCGTTTAACTGATAACTGATAACTTCCCCTTGTCTTTAGTTTAAGTGTGGCAAGGTGAAGCGCATTTAAATCACACTTAAATTTAATGTTATTTAGTTTTTAGGTATAAAAATTATATTTTAAAATCAAGGACTTATAAAAAAGCTTGATAGTCGAGTGATATTAAATTGGATAAGGAACCTAACCTAGTTGACATTGTGGCCAAAAAGTTAAATAATAAAATTGGCTAAAAAAGCCAGTGCCCTTTTTAAGGAAAGTGGTTGACAATTACCTCACGGGTGATTTTACGCCCCTTGAGCAAACTAAAAAGGCGGTGGCTAATAGGTCAGTTTATAAGCTTAATTGAATGCCCATTTTGTAATGAACGGGGCTTAGTGAGGTTTGTTGATGTGCGACCCGTTTCGTATCAAGTGCATAACAACACGTAATACGGGCATAAATAGGATAAAACTATTTTTGATAACTCAGAGAATGTGGGGCTAAAGCTACCCCGAGACGACCTAAAGTCTACGTCAACACCCTTATTGGAAGCTAGTTAAACCTCTGGTAAAGCAGGGTGTAATGTGTATTTGATAAGATTAGCCTTATTAAATATGCGAGATAATTGGATAGGCCGTAACGAAAGGAACTATTAAATTAAAGCGTTCGTAAACCTCAGCGGAAACAAGCTAAGTAATAATCCGTATTTGGTAAGAAAACACATATTGCAAGTCAACAGTAATATGATAGGTGTTGGGTTCGCAAGAATCATTACCACGGCGCATAGATAGTAATCTAAGTCCAAATATAGCCATTTTCTGGGAACGGGGTAATTATTTCAAGTGAGTCTCACAACGTAAGCAGTGAGAGGAGTTTGACAAACTTTAATAGCTTGGAATAACAGGATTGTACAAGAAGCCAATGCCTCTTTGTAATGAGGAGGATATGCAAACGTGTACACTGCTAATTGAGAGCAATACGAGTCATTAAATAAATCAGTACCATGAGTGGGAGTTGAATTTTTACGAAAGTGGAAACAAAATTTTTCAGAACATGATGAAATGATGTTACGCAAGTGACGGTTTAAAGACAATATTGCAAAGGCGATAGAACATGCAAGACCGATATTCTAAAGTCAAATAAACAGTTATTCGATGCGCCGTATGAGGTGAAAGTCTCATGTACGGTTTTGAAGACGAGTTCACTATGGCGACATAGTGGGCTTAGTTTAACAAATGCACTGGACGATTTGAAAATACACCATGCCCTCATGATCCTGTGGAAATTGAGGAGATGAGAAAAGGGCGACAGATTGATGCAATAAAGTCGTCTGAATTTACGGTCAATACACTGGAATATACGGAAAAAAAGTCAGGATATTATTATGAGGGCAAACTGGCCTGATTTGTCGGTTAATATTTAGGAATAACAGGGCGAATATATCTTATAATAAGTGGTTATGCCTAAAATATAATTTAACCAGCTATTAAAATATAAGGAGAATGTATGACAAAAATCATTTCAATTTTCAACAACAAAGGTGGAGTTGGAAAATCTACTATAACATGGAATCTTGCAAATGCTCTTGGGCGAGAAAAAAAGAATGTGTTACTTCTTGATTTTGATCCACAGTGTAATCTTTCAATTGCTATGCTGGGTGAAGATAAATTTATTGTTCAGTTACCAACACTAAACGCCCCTTACGGAACAACTGTAAGGTCATTTTTACAACGATTTCTCCAAAATACTGGTGGAGAAGAAATATATTTGCATAAAGGAAAGAATACATCACAAAATGTCGATATCGTAGCTGGTGATTTCTGGTTAAACGTTTATGCAGATTCATTAAATGTAGGTTCTGATTTGTTATCAGGTACAGGTCTTAGTCGTTATATAGCAATTAGAAATATTATTGATAAAGCAAAGCAAAAAAACGATCAAGACTATGATTTTGTTTTAGTTGATCTCCCACCTTCATTTGGTTCATTAGTAAGAGCTGCTTTTTATTCAAGTGATTATTATATTGTGCCGTGTACATCAGATAGCTTCAGTGTTTACTGTCTTGGATTAATTGGCCAAATGGTTCCAAATTTTATTAAAGATTGGCAAAGTGGCTTAGATAGATTCAAAGATGCAAATCCTCATTATAGTGATTTTGACTCTTTTGGAAAACCCGTTTTTGCAGGCTGGGTATTTAATGGATTTGATACAGCAAGCAAAAGGCGTACAAGAAAACAAATGGATTCTGGTGTGCCTAAAGGTGATAAAGAAATGATTCAGGCTGACGAAACAATGCACAATAAAATTTCTGAGGCAGTTAAAACTGATCTTTGTGAAAAATTAAAGAGTAAAATTAATAATTATTCACCTGTAGCAAACATAAATATCGAACGCGCGAGAATTGGTGATATCGAAGATGCAAACGTTTTAATTCAAAATAGTCTTTGGTTAAACGTTCCCCTTGGAGAACTTGATAAGTTTCAACAAGTGGCAAGCCTTCAAGATCGTAAGCAATGGTCTCCGAATCAAATAGAACAAATAAGTCTCTTAAAAGACAAGTTTTCTGAATTAGCCATCAACGTTATAAATATCTGCCAATAGGCATAACAAAAAATTTCAGGGGACGCAAAAAGCCGCGCCCCTGAATTTAACGTTAGAAGGTTAAGAATAAAGTTCAATCAATCATTGCATTAAACTTTATACACACAACTCGTAAGGTGTATAAGCGAAGCGTCATACACCAAATCCATCCATGATGTGGTGCATGACATTATCATTTATGCACCCTACGAGCTACTGCTAGAAAAGAGGCTGCACGTAGGAAAGAGGCCGAAGAAATGTTGGGTGGAAATCCGTTCGCATTTAGCTCGTAGGTTGGAGTGAGCTTGCGAACTCCAACGCTAAAAACTCAATTTATTTTCAAGGTTTGTTGGACTTCGCAAGCTCAGTCCAACCTACGAGCTATCATCTGTGAAGAGCATCCAGAAGAGGCGATTTATCAATGAATGGGAACCGGGCAGATAAATGTCATTTTGTCTGCCCTGTCTAATCACATTTCTACCCCATTTTCTAATTTCAAACCAGCAATACGGGA
>JAYQWI020000777.1:0-6606 GCA_035871815.2 Candidatus Parabeggiatoa communis | reverse complement strand
GACAACAATATGTGTGGTCATATTGAGAACATCTGTTTGCTTGATTATCAAGTGCTGACTCAATAATCGATCACAATCCAATCCGGTTAGGCAGGTTCCGCTTGAGTCAATCTTATCAGTGAGCAGGTTATCCGTCACATTAACTAGGGTGGTTGCACTGGCATAGTCAGTCGCGCCTGCGGTAAGAATAACGGTTTGGAGACCATCAGCGGTCATATCATCTATCGCAGTAATGGCAAAAGTAGCTGATGTTTTACCATCAGGAATGGTGACGCTATTAGGTACGCGAACTTCTGTTGTATCGCTGCTAGACAGGTTTACCGTTAAAGCACCCTGGAGACTATTACGTGTCACAGTACCGATTGAGGCATTAGCCCCAGCATTTTCAGCAAAGCCGGTAGGGCTTGTACTCAGAGTGAGAATGGGTGAATCCTTGGCATCCATTACAATCGTCACCGTGGCTGAACTTTGTGTACCAAGATTGGCTCCGCCGGTAGGATTGCTTAAAGCGATGGTAAAGGTTTCGTCATTCTCATATAGCTTGTCATCAAGAATTTTCACCGTGAAGTGTTTGGGCGCAGTATCCCCTTTAGCCCAGCTTAGAGTGCCAGATGTACTTGTGTAGTCACTAGCGGCTATGGCTGTGCTATCAGAACTGGCGTAGTTTATGGATACGGCATTTGCACTACCATTGCTACGAGTCACTTCAATTGTGACTAAACCACCGTTTTCTGCCACAGTATAAGATGAGACTCCAAATTGTAATGTACCGTTCTGTTGTACACCAGCATCCAAACTGAAATTATCTACTCCACTTTCCACAGTGAAAATAGCTGTGGTGGCGTTTTCAGGGTTTACATCACTGTCTAAGCCTTCATCACTTCCTTTATCTTGTGAGGTAAAGTTGTAGCCGGTAGGTAAACTGAATTGCAAGTAATAGTCACCGGCGGAAATATCAGTAAAGGCATAAGCACCTTTGCTATCGGTTTTTGTAGTGCCTTGAGAAACACCTTCGCTGGTGAATAACTCAACACTCGCATTGGCAATACCCGGCTCATTCGCGCCTTGGATACCGTTTCCATTAGCATCATGCCAGACTAAATTGCCAATACTGGCAGTTGGCATCTCGCAACTTAGTTGAATATCGTCAATGGCATAGCCATCACCGGGAATGGAATAATTATCGTAAAATTGGAACTTAATTTGGAAACGTTCATTAAGTGTTAGCCCCTTATCGGCTGCTTGGGCAACAATATCTACCACGTCATTGCGGAAGATTTCAGGTCCATTGTTGAAAGAAAACACCCGTGACCAATGAGTGCCGTTATCATCACTGATAAAGATACCATCATCTTGTTGGTTTTCGTCCCCAAATTCTCGCCACCAAAAGCTCAGGAAAACATTTGATTGTTCTGCCAAATTCGCAGTTAAAATTATCGCAGCATGGGAATAATTACTACTACTACGGCTATTATCATCCAACAAAACGCTGTAACGGTTCGTCTTCGGATATTTGGAATTAACTTGTACACGACCATTTTTTGTGATGTAGGTTGACCAGTAATCGCTTAATGCTCCCGTTTCAAATCCATCAGAAAAACCGCACTCTGCGACCGGAAGTTGCCGGATACCAGCATGTGTACTGAAGTTATTAACCCCATCCATTAAAGTGAATACTGCTGTAGTGCCATCAGTGGGCTTAACGTCACTATCAATGTCGTCATCATTACCTTGATCCTGTTGGGTAAAGATATAACCAGATGGCAAAATAAATTGCAGATAATAATCACCTGCAAAAATATCACTAAAGGCATAAGCACCATTGTTATCAGTTGTGACTGTACCTTGAGAAAGACCATCACTGGTGAATAATTCAACCTCAACATCAGCAATGCCGGATTCACTTGTATCCTGAATACCATTACCATTCTCATCATGCCACACAAAGTCATTGATGGAAAACAACGAGAGAGTATAGTCAAGTGTTCCATTAATGTTCTTTATTTCAGACCAAGGCGTGAACTCACCGTTAATATTGGCACGTACTGTCCAATAGTGGGTCGTGTCTAGCAAATTAGTCACGTCGTAACTGTTATAATCATAACTGTTAGATCGGATAATATGCTTGGACCATTTACCTAATGGTTCTGTGATATTGAGTTCGTAGTAAGCAAAGTTCGGAACATTTTCCCAAAATACCTTTGTAGGAGCATCTTGCCATGTTCCCTCATTGCTTATATTTCCCCAAACGCTTATTTTCAAACCACCCATTATTGAACCATAATTGGTTATATCTCCATTTATGTTCAAGATAGGGTTCCAGTTATAAATGTCTTTTTCTTTTATGGTTATTCCTTTTTCAATAACCACAGGGCCATTAAAAATTAGGCTTCTGCTTATATCCACTTCCCCTTCCCCTGCAAAGGTCAATTTTTCTGCGGTTATCTCACCCCTCATGTTTAAGTGCCCGCCATTTAAAAACTTCACTTCACCAACATTTATAGAAAAACTGTCGGTGAGGCGACTTTTATGAAATATTAAGGTACCGGTACCCTTTATTGTGCTTTTATGTCGGTAGTCCGAAGATATATAAGAGCCAAAGGTTAAGGTATTCGGTTTGTCAACAGTTAATGTAACATCATTACCGAACTGTACAGAACCAAAGGAAGCATCATTCTTGATTTCAAAATTATCTGCAAACACCAGATTAGTGTTCGATGCACCTTTAATCGTTCTCGACATAGTACCTGTTAAGATGGTTAATACATTCCATACTCCATTGTTAACTATATCTCCTGATATGTACAGAACAAGTTTAGCCCGCCTATTCCCATCATTCATGTTGCCATTTGTGATTGAACCATAGTTAAGCACATTTCCATTTACCTTTAAGCTAAAATTTAAGCCTTCTCCTCCATTCAATCTGCCATTTGCATTAACGATAAGTCCCGCAACCATGGTACCTCGGTATCTGTAATCAATATCGACTGTTCCTCTAATTTCCACAATATCATTTTCAGTAGGAACACGACCCTCTAGCCATGTACTTTGACTACCCCAGTATCCTCCCTGAGCAGTAGAATGAATAGTTGCAGCATCCGCAGCATCTATTGAAATACTGAAACGCTGTGAGGCATTATACACCCCACTATTCACATGCTTGACATAAAAACGCCAATCATCAGCCTCAGTAACCGTCTCTGGAATCTGTACTAATTCAGAACCATCGTTTGGTGTATCCAGAACAAACCTATACCAATTTTTACCATCAGGTTCCGACAAGGAAGCCGCACTATCCCGTTTCATGGACAATACCATATCATCGTCGGGTAATGCATTATTGCTTGTAAACCATGATAGCGAAACAGAACTACCGGGCCGATAAGCATCCGACAGTTTGGAGCTATCAACCATAACAGCAATAGCACTATTAGCAACGATGACTTTATGTGAAGCACTATATGCACCACTATCAACATGTTTAACGTAAAAACGCCAATCACTCCCTTCAGCAACAGTGACCGGAATTTCTAACTGTTCTGAACCATCATCAAGTGTATCTAGGGAAAACCGATACCAATTAATATTATCCGGTTCTGCTAACACAGCGGCGGCATCTCGTTTCATGGAAACCACTACTTCTTTATTGCTTGATGGCGTATTGGATATTTCCCATGACAACAACACGCTATTACCCGGTTGATAAGCATTAGCTAGGGCAGAATCATTGATAGAAACTGCTATTGCACTATCGTCAATACTAAATTGATGTGAAGAACCAAATACACCACTATCTACATGGCTAACATAGAAATGCCAGTCATCAGCCTTGGAGATAGTCTTCGGTATTTTTACCCATTCACTCCCATCGTTTTTCGTATCCAAAGTAAATCGGTACCAGTCAATATTATCCGGTTCTGACAAAGAATGGGCACTGTCCCGTTTCATGGAAAGTACCATTTTGTCATTTGGCAAAGTGTAAAGACTATTCCATGAGAGTAGTAAAGAATTACCCGGCTGATAAGCATGACTCAGTTCACTATTATCAACAACAACCGTTGTAACTTCACTGGCAATGCTGAATTTTTTTGAAAAACCACGATTTGAATCAAAATCACCAAAAAGGTAAATAACATGAAAACGCCAATCATCCGCTTTTTCAACAGTCTCTGGAATTTGTACCTGCTCAGAGCCATCATTAGGCGATTCAAAGGCAAAAATATGCCAACTTTTTCCCTCTTCTGATTCATCAAGTTTATCGCCAATTTTATCTCGTTTCATAAGAAGCGACATTTTATCGTTTGGTGACGATTTGTTTGTGAACCACGACAATAAAGTGGAACTGCTCGGACGAAAGACAGCAGAATTGGGATTAACGACAGAAACGGTGATAACCTTTGTTAAGTCTTCCACGACTGTTCGCTTAATTAATACGAGATGACTGTTGTTAGGAAAGTCCACATTCTCGAATTTCAAATAAGTTATTTCTACACCAGCCTCCAGCTTCTTTACAAAACTATTGTTTAATTTAAATTCTACAACCGTAGCAGAGTTTGGTTCTAAGTGACCTTCTGCGGGTGAAACCTCAAACCAAGAATCCTCATAATCACTGTCATTTAACGTTGTCTTCCAATGCAACACTTCGCTTCCGGTGTTTTCCAGTGTATATGTCAGACGATTAGGATAGAATGAACCGCCTTTTTTACCAGCAATTTCTATTTCCTCTTGACCTTTAACACTAAGGAAAGAAGGGGCTTCTACTTCTAAAATGAATTTAGAACGATACAGTTCTGACATACCTTCAAGTATGATTGGTGTTTCATACTTACCAGGTTTGAGTTGATAAGCAGATTCATGAGGCCAAAAAGCGATTTTACCTTTCTGAGTGTCTGTACTTAACAAAGCATACTTATCGTAAGGTAAATAAGCAGGCACAGACTTTAACCAATCGTAAGGTAGATCAACTGGCGCAGAGCTTAACCAAGAATCGTGACGAATTGGTAAAAAAAATACAATATCTTTTTCACCCGCATTAGTTAGATTAAGCATTTGCTTATTTTCTACATAAGAATCACCCAGTCTAATTTTGGCATACAATTCTTCTGATGGAGAAACTTGTAAACTTCCTTTTCTATCGTTAGAATAAATGTGAATGCTTTCTTTTACAGTACGATAAATATTGTTCTCAAACTGTGCCGATACTTCAACTTCAATATCACCAACTTGAAAGAAGTTTGGAGCTTCTAAATAATAGATTTGTTCTTCATTACTCCCCGGTGGTAGTTTGTACTGACCTTTTCCTAAATTAAACTCATTCCCTAATTCAAATTCATGAGGAATTAGCTGCTCAGATTCATTAGATGAATCTGATAATTTCAATTTGAAACCATCAGGTAGGCTATGAATTTTGATTGTTATCCTTTCAGTTGTAAAAGGCCCTTTGTTTGACATCTTAATTTTCAGGGACTGTCTTTTACCAAGGGGGAAGTGTCCATTATTATCTGTTTCTATACTCACAACCAATTGTGTGTCATCACCCAATTTCTTTCTTACAATTGGATTAACATACGCCTGCATTTTTTCAATGTAAGCTTTGACTTCTTCAAGCTCATAGTCTTTACCAAGTACAACCGGACTAAGAGCTCGTGAACCTTGTGTTCCTATAAATTTAATAAGCCCATCGTTATCCGCAATTGGATAAATAGAAGAAGAAGAAGCGTTAATCATCCTATCAACATCCATTCCATACAGATAGTAAGTTTCAAGATATAGACGTGCTAGTAGTATTGAGTTAAGACGTGTATGGGAACGACCAATATCAAATGTCCCTTTAATCGCTGTTACTAGTTGTACACTATCTAATACTCCACTCGTAATGAGTTGAACCGGATTCAAAGCAGCTGGATTTACAGCTTTTACCAAAGAATCGGCCACTTGTATCGTCAGATCAGACCACATATTGGTATATTTTCGAGGCAGAGTACCAGGTGCAAGACAATTTTCAACGCCACTTATAAAGTTGTAACTAGAAAATATTGCATCTGTAGGTTTCGGAATACTAAGTGGTGATCGTGCCACATCAATTAATTGCAATCCCAATTTGGCACAACTCAGCACCATTAAGACACGATCAGTATCTTCTATCGTACCAAGAATTTTTTTACTGTAGTAATCTGCTTGTCCTTGCCATTCTGCATTGGTGTCGAGAAAAACATCATAAGCCCATCGTTGTTCACAACTGGGAGCATCAACAATTCTGAAAATGTTCTCACTAAAGTGTGGTGCTGTACAAGCTGCATACACACCCTGCCACATACCACTAAGCAGAATGATAATAACCAATAAGCTGCGAGTCAGGTTTGTTCGCATGTTCATTTCTTATAACCTCATAGTTAATTGAAAGTCGTTTTCCAAAAAGTAGTTGTGGTAAAAACTTGATATACTAATTGCCAATCATTTTAGCTGCTGGATATTGTCCATCAGGATGGAAAATGGACAATAATATCAAGTTTTCCACCTTTAGATTCTATATAACGGCGTAGCATATTAATATACAAATCTGTACTACGTTCTAACTGAGAAATACTAGCTAGTTCAAGATGCAAT